>ONLO01000056.1 GCA_900318715.1 uncultured Eubacteriales bacterium
ACGCATCCGGTCTGAGCGGTACCATTACAGAATTATTCGAAGACTTATATACAAGAACTATAACCACCTGTACCAATGTAACAATCCACGACGTCATGAGTGACAATGTGGAGTTTTATGGCACGGACAATGATATCCGCGTCATGCGCAGTTATGTTGATGAAAACGATCAGGTTGTGGAAGTTGATGACACGGAAAACTGGGTCATTGACCATCAGGGAAAACTGATTACCGCAACCCACACGGATGCAGTCGACCCGAACAGCACGTATCGCCTGACCTATCCGGTCCGTGCTTCGGACTCGACCCGTCAGGATTACACGACCCGCGACTTTGCTGCGGACGACGAGTATCCGAACACCGCAGATACCGAGACCGGTACTTATGCCGGCCAGACAGGTTATGACACCAATATCCAGAGTCCCGAGACCCCGGATGGAACCGGAACCTATGTGGACTTTACGAAGGATGTCAATGTCAACGGGGAGCATACGACCACCGACTACAGCAAACCCTATCCGGAACCGGTCATCCGCCAGCACCGTCTGATTATTACCAAGACAATCCGCGGCGTGGACGACCTGTCCCCAAATGAAGTCAACGCACTGATCCAGAAACTGACATTCACGGTAGCCGGTTCGAATGTTCAGGATGGCACCCAGACACCGCGATTCTCCAAAACTGTCAATTACAATGTTGCACAGAATGATGGTACGGTTGCGCTGAGCAACGTCGAAACCACAACGGATGGATCCGGAAAGAAAACCTATACGTTCCACTACACCATGAACGTTCCGGGCGGTGAATCCTACACCATTACGGAGAGCAACGCAGAACTGGCGCTGCATGACTGGTCGGCAGAAGATACCGAGCAAACCGTACCGTTTGACACCAACTCGGAAGGATATGCAACCTTTACCAATAATTATGAACTCTATCTGAACCTGATCCTGCATAAGGCCAGAATGAATTCCAATCCGACGGAATACCTGGATGGAGCCAAATTCCAGCTTTATGAAGTGGTGAACGGTGTGGAAACACCGGTAGGCGAAGAATTTGAAGTGACCGACGGCGAGGCAGGCCTGAAGCTGAAACTGCACGACGGCTCTTACATCCTCCGGGAGACAAGAGCGCCGAATGGCTATATGCTGGCGGACGCCGTAGCGTTTGAAGTCAGCGGCGGACACGTCACAGTCAGCTCGAACAATACGTTTGCCTTTGCACAGGAACTGGAAGCCAGCGGCGATGAAGAAGCTGCTACTTCTCTGACCATTTACGATGTCAAAATCTATGAGCTGCCCTCAACCGGTGGTTCTGGAGTATACGGGTATATTGTCGGCGGAACGATGATGATTGTGTTCTCTGCGTTCGCCCTTACCCGGAGTATACGACGGAAAAGAGGTGGGGCAGCCGAGTAGGGAAAACCACCGACTAATCGGATCAAATGAAGCAACAGAAACAAATTGTCAACCATAAAATAATGAACGAAGAGGGAGATAGCATGAAAACTATTTTTAAGAAACTCTCCGCGCTGGTTATTGCTGTGGCAATGCTGCTGACCGTTCTGGCCACATCGGTATTTGCTGCTGACAGCGCAACCCTTTCCATTTCGGATTTGAAAGACGGTGACACGGTCACCCTGTACCAGATCTGGAACGGCAACGGTGACGCAAACACCTTCACCGGCTGGACGAAGGCTGCCGGTACGGAAGGCCTCAGCGAGACCGAGCCCACCATGCAGCAGATCAATGACCTTGCACAGAAACTGCAGGCCGGCACCATTTCGCCTCTGGCAACGGAGACTTCCACGGTTTCCGGTACCACTTTTACCAAGGACGTTGACCATGCGGTCGCCTACATTGCCGTCATTACTCCGGCAGATGGCAACGGCATTGTTTACAACCCCGTTCTGCTGGCAGCTTCCTATGCGGAAGAAAACGGTGCGGTCAGCCTGAAGAGCAACCCGGTTTCCATTAAAGACGCATATCTCTATGGAACCAATACGGTTGCCAAGTCCTCTGAGCCGACCATTACCAAAGACGCAGAGGCTACTCCGGACACAAACGACAAGGGCGAGACCATCCAGACGGCCTCCGTCGGTGACAAAGTCAGCTACACGGTTACCCCCACCCGTCCGCAGTATCCGGCAAACGCTACCGACAAGACGTTCTTCATCAACGATACCATGAGCAATGGCCTTCGCTTTGAATTTGACAGCCTGAAAGTCAATGGCGCTGCTGGCACCATGGAAGACGGCGTCATGGTTTTCAAAGACGGTGACAAAGTCATTGCCAGAGCTTCTAAGACGGAGAACGGTTTCAACATGGCATTTGTCTATGACAACCTGACGGCAGATCCGACCGTCACGTATGCCGCCACCATTACGAATGATGCGGTTGTCGGCTCCGAAGGAAATCCCAACACGGTTACCCTTTACTACACCAACAACCCCAACACCGGAAGCACCCATGAAAATCCGAACGAAAGCCCGAAGGATGATCATGGTAAAAACTATGTGACCAAGGAAGACGAAGAAATCGTCTACACCTATGAAATCAAACTCCTCAAGACCGATGATGACGAGACCGACCCGAAACCGCTGGCCGGCGCTGTCTTCGGAATCTACGAGGATGAAGCATGCACGAAGCTTGTTGACACGGTTACCACCAATGCAAAAGGTGAAGCTTCCAGCACCCAGGTCAGCAAAGGCACCTACTATGTCAAAGAGCTCGTCGCTCCGGAAGGCTACACCCTCAACACGGAAGTGAAGAGTGTGGAAGCCAACTGGATGACCGCTACCACCAAGCGTACTGCTGGTACCGTTACGACCGAGTACACGTCCAACCAGGACGAAGCTACGGTCAAGACGCAGGCCGGATGGCTGAAAGACGGCAAGTTCTACAGCCTGGACAACAAGCCGGCTGGCGACAATGTCCTTCCTGCCTACATCAAGAACACGACCACGACTTCGGATACAACTACCTACACCGAGAACAACGGCGCAGGCTCCGGTGTTGTTTCCATGGCAGCATGGAAAGATACCAAGCTCAAAGAGCTTCCCTCCACCGGCGGCATGGGTATTTACCTGTTCACCATTGTCGGTGTTGTCATGATCGTAACGGCAGCCGGACTGTATATGTCCAGACGCAAGAACGAAGAAAACTGAGTAATTAAGAATACCACTCCGTAACAGGAATCGTTTCATTCGCGCACATTGCCGGAGAAATCCGGCAATGTGCTGCGACCCCTGAAGTATGGTGAATCGAATGAGCAAGAGAAGATTAAGCAATATTGGACTGTTTTTGCTTTTGCTGATTGGCTTGGCCATACTGCTGTATCCGCCGGTCAGCATGAAATGGAACAGCTACCGGCAAAGCCGGCTGATTTCGGCGTATGAAAAAGAGGTTGAAAGCCCCGACGCCCAGGCCCGTAACATTGAACAGGTCCAGGCGGCACAGAAGTACAACCAGACGCTGTTTGCGCCGGCCGTCCCGGATGCCTTTGCCATTCGGAATGGTGTCCGCGACGCATTCTACGAAAAACTGCTGAACATTTCCGGCAACGGAATGATTGGACACATTGTCATTCCGGAAATAAAAGTCGATCTTCCCATCTATCACTATACGACGCCGGAAGTTCTGGAAAAAGGTGCCGGTCATCTTCTTGGAAGCGCCCTGCCGGTCGGAGGGACCAGCACCCACTCGGTCATTTCCGCACACCGCGGACTGCCGACCGCAATTATGTTTACCAACCTGGACCGGCTGGAACAAGGCGACCACTTTTATTACCACGTGCTGGGTCAGGTCTTTGCCTATGAAGTCGACCAGATCCAGACCGTCAAACCGAGCGAGCTGGACTCCCTGAAGGCCTCCACCGGTGAGGATTTATCAACGCTGGTGACCTGTACCCCTTATGGAGTCAACAGTCACCGCCTTCTGGTCCGGGGACACAGGATCCCCTACTCGGAGACGGTGGAGCAAGAGGATGTTGCGCATTCCCACAGCGGCATCAATTATAAACGCCTATTCATGTGTGTTCTGATTGGACTGGCAGTTTCCGGACTCATCCTGTTGATTTTCCTGAAACTGCTTCCGGCCTTGAAGAAACCACGAACGAACCATAATGCATAAAGAAACGAGGATGGCGGATATGAGGAAGAAAATAGGAAAACTGGTTTTATGCCTGGACATTGTTCTGGTATTCCTGTTGCTGACGGTCCTGAACGGATCGGCGGCACCTGCAGTGCCGGATCTTCCGGCCAATGCCGGCTACAGTCTCACGCTGTCTCTGAATGAGAAAAGCACCGGACCGAGCGGCACGAAGGAAGTTCCGATCAGCGGAGCCGAACTGACGGCAATTAAAGTGGCGGATCTTACGGTTTCCGGCGGCGCTGCCGAATACACGTCAATTCCCGCATTCGCCGGTCTTTCCGTCAATTATGAGGGTATGACGACGGATCAGTCCAATGAGACGGCCGCAGTCATGTCGGATATGGTTAAGGCCGCTCCGCAGCGGTTCACGGCCGAGAACGGCATTACGACCATGACGGCGGTAACGGATAACTCCGGCAAGGTCCAGTTCGCGGGAGCAAAGCTCACGCCCGGAATGTACCTGATTCTGGAGACCAACCGCACCGGCGCAGCCAAAAATTTCGAAATCATCAGCCCGTATCTGGTTTCCGTTCCCGAGTTTATTGCCGGGGAATGGATTACGAATGTTGAGGCAGAGCCCAAGATGGAACTCGTCAAACCGCCGCAGGTTCATGAGATTACGACGACAAGGCCGCCTCAGACTGTAACGGTCAAGCCCACGCCGGTTACCCGGTTCGCTCAGTGGGTCAACACCGACGACGGAACCCGGATCATCATGTGGTCTGCGCTTCTGCTGACGACAGCAGGCGCACTGGCTCTGATTGTTCATAAACGCAGAGAAGCGGATCTTTTATAAGCCGGATCCGTATAAGCATAAGTGCTCTCTTGTTAGGAAAATGGTACTGCAAAAAAGGCCAGGGCATTCTGCTCTGGCCTTTTTGCTTTTTTGGAAAAGGTCCATGACTTCGCCGGAACTTTCGCTATAATAGAGGAAAGTACCAGACTCTGAATGACAAAATGGAGAACCAGTATGGAATTCAAAAGCATTCGAAAAGTGTACGGCGGCAAGTTCATTGACCGCTACGACGTTGAATATCAGACGAACGACGGCAAGATCAAAACCTATGAAATGATCAGCCGGGACCACGGCATCGGTTCGTTTGACGACCTGCGCAAGGCAAAAAACGAAGCCGTCATCCTCATTATGACGGACGAGGCGGGGGAGCGGATTCTGCTGAACCACGAGTTCCGGATGGCCACCGGCGAATGGGTCTACAACTTCCCGGCCGGCCTCATTGACCCGGGCGAGACACCGGAAGCGGCGGCGGCCCGCGAACTCCGGGAAGAGACCGGACTCAGGCTGGTTTCCCTGGACACCGTCCTCGGTCCGAGCTTCAGCGCCATCGGCTTTTCCAATGAGCGGACCCTGACCATGATCGGCACGGCTGCCGGGGAATTCCATGAAAGCTCGTCGGCGGAAGAGGAAATTGAGCCGGGCTGGTACACCAAAGCCGAAGTCCGGGAACTCATTCGGAACAACGAGCTGTTCGCCGCCCGTACCCAGGGGTACTGTTACCTCTGGGCCAGGGAATAAAAATGTCGCCTGACAGGCGACCACGGCCTCCTTTGTCTGCACTACAATGAGGGTGCAACAAAACAAAGGAGGTCATTCTTATGACAGAACTCGTATTCATTCTGGACCGCAGCGGTTCCATGTCGGGCCTGGAGTCCGACACCATCGGCGGATTCAACGCCATGATTGAAAAGCAGAAAAAGGAAGAGGGCAGCGCCTATGTTTCCACCGTCCTCTTCGACGACAGGACCGAAGTCATCCACGACCGGCTCCCGCTGGAAAACGTGCCGAAGCTGACGGAGAAGGACTATTTCGTCCGCGGCTGTACCGCGCTCCTGGATGCGGTCGGCAGTGCCATTCACCACATCGGCAACATCCACAAGTACGCCCGTCCGGAAGACGTGCCGGAGAAAACCATCTTCGTCATTACCACGGACGGCATGGAGAACGCCAGTTCCCGCTGGACCTATGAGGAGCTGAAGCGCACCATTGAACGCCAGCAGGAAAAGTACGGCTGGGAGTTCCTGTTCCTCGGCGCCAACATTGACGCGGCGCGGGAGGCCGGGCGCATGGGAATTGCCCCGGACCGCGCGGTGAATTATAATTGTGACAGTGAGGGAATTGCCCGGAATTACGAGGGCGTGAACTGCGCGGTGACCAGCATCCGGTCGGGGTCGCTCGACAAGAACTGGCGCAAGGAGATTGATCAGGATTTCCGCACGCGCAGCCGGAAAAACCGGAAGTAAGAGAGAAAAGAGGGGACGCCATGCCGTTCGAAATTGTCCGGAACAACATTGTGAACATGCAGGTGGACGCCATTGTCAACACGGCAAATCCGAAGCCCGTGGTGGGCGCCGGAACGGATGCGGCCATCCACGAAGCGGCCGGACCGAAGCTGCTGGAGGAACGGAAAAAGATCGGTACTATTTCCCCGGGCGATGCAGCCCTGACCAAAGCCTGCCAGCTTCCCGCCAAATATGTCATCCACGTGGTGGGCCCGGTCTGGACCGACGGCAGCCGCGGTGAAGCGGATATCCTGGCCGCGTGCTACCGGAACGCGCTGGCGCTGGCCCTGCAGAAGCGCTGCAAGTCGGTGGCGTTCCCGCTGATTTCCACCGGCACGTACGGCTTCCCGAAAGACCTTGCCCTGCAGGTGGCCATCCGGGAAATCGGCGCCTTCCTGCTGGCGCACGACATGCAGGTCTACCTGGTGGTGTTTAACCGGGAGGCGTTCCAGCTGTCGGAAAAACTGTTCTCGTCCGTCCAGAGTTTCATTGATGAAAACTATGTGGCGGAGCAGGAGGAGAAAGAGCGCACGTACCAGAACATGCCGCTTGCCAGCAGGGATTATTCGTTGGGCGCCCCTCTGCCGAAACTGTCTGCGGCAGAGGTCCGGGAGGAGTCCCTGGAGGATATGCTGGAGCATCTGGATGCCGGATTCTCCGAGACGCTTCTGCAGCTGATTGACCGCACCGG
>ONLO01000195.1 GCA_900318715.1 uncultured Eubacteriales bacterium
AGGAGAACGCCTCCTAACATTATTCCGGGATGGAGGATCCGGGGATATCAGACCGGACGGATTACAGATTCAGGTCGTCAATTTCCCGAAGGATCTCTTTCTGACGCTCGTAGAACATGAGGTCCTTGTTGTGCTCGAAATAGGCCGGGCTGCCATAGTGGCTGATGAAGTTGGCCGAGTAGTAGTCCGAGGTCAGTTCGGTGACGAGGATGAGCATTTCGTTGCCCGAGCCGAAGGCCCGCTCCGCAAACTCAAACACATGGGAGAGTTTGGCGCCGGCCGCTTCGGCCTGCCGCTGGAGCGCTTCCGCCTCTTTGGCCACTTCGTTCTTCAGGTACTCATAGACGGCCGCACCGTCGGCAAAGTCCCCGGCGCGGATGTCGTTCAGCCACGCGTCCATCTGCTGGAGCGCCCGTTCGTAGTAGAGCGGCGCGTCGTCCAGCTGGGTGGCCTGACGGGTCCGTCCGCCCGCCACGGCGGCAAGCTTGGCCCGGATGACCTCCAGTGTCGGCATGGCTTCCTCTTTGCCGACCGGCTGGATTTTTTCCTTGTTCCCGCGCAGTTCGGTGGCCAGGATGCGCAGGTGCTCTTCCCGGTCGTAGATGGCGCGGAAGTCGGCGTCCAGGTTGTCCACGAGCATGCCGAGGACCATGAGCCGTTCGTCGAACGGCGCGGCGGCAGCGCGGTCAATGATTTCCTGGCTGACTTCGCCGGCCAGGATCTTGTCGGTCTCGTACCCGGACTGGTACTTCTGGTACAGGTCATAGTAGACGGCGAATTCGCCCGCCACTTTTTCATTCTGAAGGTACTGTTCCACCAGGTTGTGGTCCACCGGGAAGCCGTGCTTCTCATAGAGCCGCAGGATGTTGGAGAGGTCCTCCCATCCGCGGGCGGTGACGAACGTCTTGCCGTCCACCGTGGTGTGGACCTGGTAGAAGTCCTGCGGCCGGCTGGACAGGTACGTTATGATGGCGCCGTGCAGGCGGCGCTTGTACGCATACTCTTTCCAGACGCTGAAGTCCGGTTCCACGTCAATGCGCTTCAGGCGGTCCCAGGTGACAATGTCGAAGTCCCGGACCGAGTCGTTGTACTCCGCCGGGTTGCCGGCGGTGACGACGATCCAGCCGTCCGGAATGCGGTGCCGGCCAAACGTCTTGAACTGCAGGAACTGCAGCATGGACGGGGCCAGCGTCTCCGACACGCAGTTGATTTCGTCGAGGAACAGGATGCCCTCTTTCTGGCCGGTCCGTTCCATCTCCTCGTACATGGAGGAGATGATTTCACTCATGGTGTATTCGGACACGCGGACCGGTTTGCCGTCATAGACCTTGTCGGCAATGTACGGCAGGCCGAGTGCGCTCTGCCGCGTGTGGTGCGTCATGGAATAGGCCACCAGCGCAATGCCGAGCTCGTCGGCCACCTGCTGCATAATGGCGGTCTTGCCGATGCCGGGCGGGCCCATCAGGAAGATGGGTCTCTGGCGTTCCAGCGGAATGACCGGCTGGCCGGCGTCGTTTTTGGTCAGGTACGAACGGACCGTGTATTTGACTTGGTTTTTGGCGTCGCGGATGTTCATAGTTCCTCCTCTTCCAGTACCAGTTTGATGGCCCACGGCGGCACCGGAGGATCATCGTATTCGTTGCGGATAAAACAAAAGGCTGCATCGTACGGGGGACGGTTCTTCGGGAAGGGCCCGTAGCCGTCGGTAAAGTACAGGATGCCTTTGAGGTTTTGGAATTTCTGCTGCTCCCGCAGCTGGTTGACGTAGGCAAAGACCGGGCGGAAGTCCGTGCCCCCCTGCCCTTTCAGCTTCAGGTTGGAAATGGTCTCGTCGAGCCGGTCCGGGTCGTGGATTTCCGTGACCGTCTGGATGTCCATGTCCGCCTGGACCACATAGACGTTGATGTGGGAGAAGAACGATTCAGAGGTCTTCAGGACATTGTACGTCTTCTGGATAAAGCGCTGCACGAGGTCTCCGCTGGTGGACGCCGAGGTGTCCACGGCAATGACGAAGTCCCGGATGCGCTTGACTTCCTTGTACTCGAGCGGTTCCACCAGGGGCATGTCCCCGTAGAGCTCCAGCCCGTAGGTGTAGAAGATGTTGTCGAACTCGTCGTCGTTGATCATGACCTGTTCGCCGAGGACGGCGAATTTCTGCAGAAACTTGCGGTAGTCGTAGCGTTCCTGGTGCAGCTTCTTCAGGCTCGTCAGCATGTCGCCGGTCTCCTGGCCGGGGGTCCGGCCGCGGGACTCCATATCCATCTGGATCTGGCGGCTGATATCCTTCCACTGCTGTTCGGCGTCGGGCCGCGGGGCGCCCGGCTGGAGGTCGGACGGGTCCACGTCGCCGGACTGGTTGGTGTTTTTGGACACCGGCGGTTTCTGTTCCTCGTCCGGGTCCGGCGGCAGGTACCAGAGGTCGTGGTCGTCCACGTGGAAGAGGTCGTAGAGCCGCTGGTATTCGCCGGCGGACGGCTTGTTCTCCAGGAAGTACCGGTAGAGCTTCTCGGCGGTAATCTCCTTGAACGGCAGGAACATGTTCAGCAGGATCCGCCGCTGCCGGGTCTCCCGTTCCACGGAAAAGCACGGCAGTTTGAACGAGGCAATGAGGTCCTCCACGGCAATGTCACAGGCCAGGTCCCAGTACTTGCGTTCCACCAGGTCGTGGACGAAGGAGTGCTGGAAGACGCAGTGCAGTATGACGTGCATGTAGTTGCGGACAATGACGTTGCGGTCCTTGCGGAACTCGTCAATGAGGTATTCCGGTGTGTAGTAGAGCCAGTTGCCGTCCGTGGCAAGCGGAAACGGGCCGGGCACCGCCGGAAGCCGGAAGATGGCCGGGTTTAGGTACCGCATGTTCACGGAGATGTCGCTCTGCGCCAGCGTCAGGATCCGGCAGGCAATGCGTTCGCGCCGCGCCCGCTCCTCGGGGTCTTTTGCCTCGGATACGAACTCGGCAACCCGCGGGTCATAAGGTGAATTCGTTTTGGGCATATGTCCCCCCTGCGTTGTCCTGATGGAACTTCATCAGGAGTAGTTTTATCTTCATGTTGCTTTGCCGGTTCACTTTTTCGAATAATTCGCCGTAACACGACAGCAGCTCCTGCCGGGCCAGCGGCAGCTTCAGAAATTTGTCAAACATGGCATCCATGCCGCTGTCCGCCAGAAGTTCGGCCGCCTGCCGGGCGTACTGCCTCAGATACGGCACCATGACGGCGCTGTGTTCGTACGCCGGGCCCATGAGACCGATGGCCAGGATCAGTTTGTCCTCGAACTTGGAGGTCTCCCGGAACATCTGGTCCGCATAGCTTGTGCCGGGGCGCGTCAGGCGGACCTCCGACAGGGACGAGCAGCCCATGAAGAGGTCCGGGGCCTTGAAGTCCAGCTCCGCCGGGAGCGTAATGGTCCGAAGGCCGTCGCAGTTGTAGAAGGCGCCGCGGCGGATGTTGGAGACCGAGTCCGGCAACGCCAGTTCCTGCAGTCCGGTGCAGTTCTCAAAGGCGTGTTCGTCAATGCGCTCCACGCCGGCCGGCAGGACCAGTTGGGTCAGGCTGCGGCAGTTGAGAAAGGCGCCGACGCTGATTTCCCGGATGCCGCTGCCGACGGTGACCGACTTCAGTTTGCGGCACTGTTCAAAGGTCCAGTTGTTCAGCTTCTGCAGACTCCCGGGCACCGCGGCGGATTCCAGCCCGGTGCAGTCCTTGAAGACCATCATGCCGAGGTCCTGAAGGTGCGGCGGGAGAAAGACGGTTTGCAGCTCCCGGCAGCCCTGGAAGGCCCGTCCGTCAATGCTGCGAACGCTGTCCGGGAAGGTCACCGAACGCAGGGCGGTGCAGCCCTGGAAGGCGCTGTCCCCAATGTGCGTTACGCCGTTGGGAATGACGAATTCCGTCAGGTCCGTGCGTCCCGCATAGGCGCTGTCGGCAATGGTCGTCATAGGAGCCCTCCTCTCGTCCGGTTTTGAGTACTCTTTAGTATATCATCAAACAGGCCCTGCATGATACAATTAATGTCAGAGGAGTGATAAGACATGGCCGAACGCATCCGGAAGTCCATTCCGCAGGGAACCCTCATTGGCCTGCAGGATGGAACCCTTCAAATATTCAAGAACATTCCCTATGCCGCGCCGCCGGTCGGAGCCCTGCGCTTCCGGCCGCCCGCTGCCCCGCCGCACTGGGACGGCGAACGGGATGGCACGGTCTTCGGGCCCGCGCCGCTGCAGCCGGACCTGCCCGCCGCCGTCATCCCGGAACTGGCGCTTCCGGATCCGTCCGCCGGCAAGTCGGAAGACTGCCTGACGCTGAACATCTGGACCGCCGGCCAGGAGGGCGCCGCCATTCCGGTCATTGTCTGGGTGTACGGCGGGGGCTGGATTGCCGGCGGGTCCTCCGCCCCGGTCTATGACGGTGCGGCGGTGGCCCGGCACGGCGCCGTATTCGTCTCGGTGAACTACCGTCTCGGGCCCTTCGGCTTTCTCTGCTGTTCGGCCCTGAACAAGGAGGAGCCGGACGGCACCAGCGGCAACTACGGTTACCTGGACGTGGTGGCCGCCCTGCGCTGGGTCCAGGAGAACATTGCCGCCTTCGGCGGGAATCCGGAGAATATTACGCTGGCCGGCCAGTCCGCCGGCGCCGCGCTTGCGGAACTCGTTACGGTTTCGCCGGAGTGCCGCGGCCTTGTGCAAAGGGCCTTCATCATGAGCTACCTGCAGATCCACCGCGGCCTGCCGCCCGCCGGCGAGGAGATGCGCCGGGAGGACCGCCATCTGCCGGAGGACCTGACGGCAGAGGCCCTGCGCAGCATGTCCGCCGACCAGATTCTGGCCATTGGCCGCCGGTACGCCGGATGGACCCCGGTGGTGGACGGGACCCATATTCCGAACACCGTATTTGATGCCTACAAGGCGG
>ONLO01000067.1 GCA_900318715.1 uncultured Eubacteriales bacterium
CCGATCATATGGTTCCCGACCGACATTTCCGTGAACCACTTGCCGCCTTTCACCGGCAGCATTTCGGTGCCGTCTTCGTCCATGATGTCGACCGGCGCAAAGTTCCAGCCGTTGACTTCCAGCGTCTTGCGATGGCCCTCTGTGGTCAGACGGTCCCCTTCGTAAAACGTGTTGGTCTCCACAATGGCGGCTGCCGGCAGTTCGGCATCCATCAGTTCTTTGACCCATTGACGGGGAATGATGTTCGGGCCGTTCGGCTCGCCGGTGTGGAGTTTGACGGCCACCTGTCCTTCCAGGACCTCGGAGACTTTGGCAAAGACTTTTTTCAGGCCTTCCGCTGAGAGGTCCCGGGTAAAGTACACGACCGATTCGGGGCCGGTGCGCTCTTCGGGGGCAACGTATACGTCTCCGCCGGAGCCAGGTTTCACTTGAATATTCATATGCTTCTTCCTTTCAAAAATGGAGCTGGAGATCCAGCCAGCCAGACTGTTTTGCGTCACGCACTAGATCGCCCGGGGCGCTGTTGCCGATGAGGAACGGAGAATGCGGGTCGTGCATTGCCATGTTGTGCTCAATGAGCGAGCGCTCGTCGTTGGCGTAGCAGTACTTGCAGAAGTGCCCGCAGGAGTTGTACGCCCCGATGTCCGCGCCCAGCAGACAGTTACACTCGTCTCTTGCCGGATGGACGCTGGACGGAATCTGCAGGGCGCCGCCGAGGACTTCCTCGTAGACTTCCTTCGTGGCGCAGCCGCTGCAGTCGGCCCCGTATTTGGCATACTCCGGAGACTCGGCGCAGAGTTTCAGCTTCATGCCGTGGGCCTTTGCAATGGCAGAGAGTTCTTTCACCAGGACGATGCCGTCTTCCCGGGTGACTTCCCTGGCCTCCGGGAAATTGCGGCGCACCTTGCGGAACAGGTCAATGAAACTGGTGACGACCGTTCCGGTTGTGCCCTCCAGACGCTCCGCCATATAGGAAAAACTCTCAATGTGCTTTTCCACCGTGTACCGCTCTGAGAGAAAGATGGGGTCGTACCGCCAGGCAATGGCACCTGCGCCGACCTGACGGGACAGATACTTGAAGTCTTCCATGACCTGTTCCTTGTCCGGCACATAGGGTTCAATGTCCCGGCCATACGGCGTAATGGTGACGAACCAGTACTGGTCGAAATTCTCCAGGTCCCCGAGATACGGAAACATGGGGGCCGGATTCTTCGTGCCGAATACCAGAAGGTCCACGACCGAAGGCTTCAGTTCGTACCGCGTCACCACATCCGGGTTGTAGGGGTTGCGCACCATGACAAAGCCTTCCTCCAGACGGTTGTGCAGCCATTCGGAGTAAAAGGCCGGGATATCCGTGCGCTGTCCAATGTTGATGATCATAGACGGTCCCCTTCCGGAACAATTTTCCTCTGTCCTTCTATTTTATGTGACAACGGTTTTCTTTTCAACTAAAGATAGCTTCTTTTCAGTTGAGTTCTTCTATTAAAAGACGTAAACTAGAATCTGTTGAATATACAATAGGAGCTGACCGCATGCCAAAACGCCTCAGCCGGCCCGGAACCGCTGCCGGGCTCAATCTTGCTTCCGCTGCCGTAAACGTTACCAGCATTGTCTGGTCCCTGCACCGGAACGGCCCCAAATGCCTGGGGCTCTACTCGGATCTGGCCGCCATCTTCGGCGGAGCCGTCAGTCTGGCATATGCCAGGCATCTGCTGCGCGGGGATTCCGGCCTGATTGCGGAGGACCGGGAGAAGGACTCCCGTGTGTTCCGCCGTCTCCGGTTTGCCAGTGTCTGTGCCCAGACGCTCGTCACCGGACTCAGCGTCGTTGCCACGGATCCGGTCTTTGAAATACCGCTGGACCTGAAAGCACCGCACCTGATCCTGATGCACTTCGTCGGACCGGGCCTGTCGTATTTGTCGTTCTTCGGACCGGAACGGGACCGGACGCTGAAGTTCCCGGACACCCTCTGGGGCTATTACTTCACGCTGGCCTATACCGCCATTGCCATTCCGCTGGCGGCCTCCGGCATTGCCGATATTAAGGCCTACCCCTTTTTGAACTACTCCCCGGGGCACCGGCTGAAAGCCGTGCTGATGGATGCCGCCATTCTGACCGTTGCCTATCTGGACGATGTAGTGGTCTGGCGTCTCAGCCGCAGTGACCGTGACCCCATAGACTCTGATGTGAAACCATAGAAAGAGAGCAAAGCCCATGAAAAAACTGACAGCCGTTCTGGGAACCGGGCTGACGGCCCTGGCCGGCAGCAGCGTCATCCGCGCCTGGAATTACAAACCCATTCCCATGGAGAAGGCGGACATTGAGGACTATCCGGTGGACGTGGACAAGGTGCTGAAGCATCTGGCCGGCGCCATTCAGTGCAAGACCATCTCCACCGAAGATGACCTGACCACCGACTGGTCCGAGTTCGACAAATTCCATGACTTTCTGGACGACGCCTTCCCGCTGATTGCCAAAAACTGCGAAAAGGAAATTGCGGGCAAGGCCAGCCTCATCTACCGCTGGCCGGGCAAGGACCCCGCCCTGGAGCCCATGGCATTCCTCAGCCATCAGGACGTCGTGCCCGTGGCAGAAGGAACGGAACAGGACTGGGACTACGACCCCTGGGAAGGCCACTGTGACGGCACGTATCTCTACGGCCGCGGCGCCCTGGACATGAAGAACCATCTCATCTGCGTCATGGAAGCCGTTGAGTCCCTGATGGAGCAGGGCTTCCAGCCGGACCGCGACGTCTACCTGCTGTTCGGCCACAACGAGGAGATGATTTCCGCCACCTGCAACGGCGCCCAGGAAATTGCCGACACGCTGAAGGCGCGGGGCATCCGTCTGGACAGCACGCTCGACGAGGGCGGCGCCGTTCTGAAGGTCCAGGTCCCGCTGGTCATTGACACCCGCCTGTCCGCCATCGGCATTGGGGAAAAGGGCCAGGTCAACATGAAGATTACCCTGAACACCAAAGGCGGTCACTCCTCGGTGGCGCCGTTCCACAGCGGCATGAATGACCTTGCCGACACCATCAAGGATCTGGAAAAGCACCAGTTTGAGAGCCGGTGGCTCCCATTCATGAGCGAGCTTGTGGACCGCGTGGCCCGTTACGGCTCCCTGCCGGTCCGCGCCATACTGGTCAACTTCCCGGTTCTGCGTCCGCTGGTGCAGTTCGTTATGACGAAGATTCCCGAGGCCGCCAGCCTTGTGCGCACGGTCTACAGTGTCACCATGGCCGAAGGCAGCATGCAGCCGAACGTCCTGCCGCAGCGCCCGAGCATTACCGTCAACTTCCGTCCCCTCAAGGGCGACTCCATTGACGACTGCGAACGCCACGTGCGGGAAATCATCCGTTACCCGGACTTTGAACTGGAGCGCTGGAATGAAAAGGAGGCCACGGAGCTCTGCTCCACGTCCTCCCGGGCATACAAGGCCATTGAACAGGTGCAGGCCGGCATGTACCCCGGCCACGTGGCGGTCATCCCCTATCTTGTCATGGGCGGCACGGACTCCTGGCACTACGCAGACATCTGCGACAACTGTCTCCGCTACGCTCCGTTCAATGTTTCCCCTGCCCTTCTGAAGACCACGCACGGCACCAACGAGCGCATTCCGGTCGACTGCATTCAAGATGCCGTCATATTCTTCCGGGAATACTGCAAACTGGTGTCCGCCAGGGACTAAACGTTAAGGAAGAACCACTATGATTACGTATCCGTCTTTCTATCCGCAGTTCCGCTGCATTGCCGGCGACTGCCCCGACACCTGCTGCCGCGGGTGGGACGTGGAGCTCGATGAAGAGACCTACTACTCCTATCTCGTGGCGAAGGGCCCGTTCGGGGAGCGTCTCCGGGGCAGCATGGCGGAAGAAGACGGATGCTTCTTTTTTCCGCTGACGGACCGCGGCCGCTGCCCGTTCCTGAACGCGCAGGACCTCTGTGACATCTACACGGAACTCGGCCCGGAGCGCCTGTGCCGCACCTGCCGGGAATATCCCCGCTCGTTTGCGGGGGCCGGCCGCTACGAACAGGCGGACCTGAGTCTCTCCTGCCCCGAAGCCGGGCGCTTGTTCTTTGACCCGGCAACGGACGTATCCTTCGTCACGGACCCCGACGGCGGCACCGGAGAATTTGCCGGACGGTCCCCTGCGGATGAGACGTCTTTGAACGCTCTTCTTGCCGAACGCGACCGGCTGCTGGCGGAGCCGTTTGGCGAAGCGGATGCAGCCCGCCTGGCGGAGGACCTGCAGGCCAATCTGCCCGAACTCCGAACGGAGATGCAGGCGTTCCGGCTGCTCGACGAGCGGTGGACGGCTGTACGGGCGGAAACCGATGCCTGGCAGTCCCGGCGGAACGGCTCGGTTGCCGCAGACGCTGCCGCGTTCTTTGCCGAAACACCGGAGGCTCTGCTCTGGTTTGCCCGCCTTCGGGACTACTTCCTGTTCCGCTACGCTATTGACGGGTTTTACGAAGAGGACCGGGACCAGAACCCGCTCCGGTCCGCCAAACGGCTGACGTCACACAGCCTGCAGATCCTGCTGCTGATGTGCCTGACCCGCCGGGAACACAGGGTCTCTGCCGGAGAACCCTTTGCCCGCTCCGACATGGAGGAACTGGCCCGTCTCTATTCCCGGGAAGCGGAACATGCGGACGAAAACCTGCAAATACTGAAAAAGACTGTCTCACCCTGACCGGGAGACAGTCTTTTTATGATACAAAGATTCGGATTATGCCAGGACCCGGGCGCGGAACGCCTCGAGGTCGGGGGCCGGAATGCCGAGGGCGTCCGTCAGGAACGGACCGACGCCGCCATAGAGCGCGTCCACCACGTCGAACATGCCCCGCAGCATAGTTTCGTTTGCCTCGTACATGTACCGGAACCGGTCCGCCTGTTCCTTGTCCCGGAAGAAGAGCCGGGTGGCTTTGTAGTACCGTTCGTTCCGTTTGACGAACGGTTCGTTACTGAGCATGTAGTCCTCGAAGATGACGTCATCCGGCACGCCGAGATACTTCAGGATGAGGGCGGCCACAATGCCGGTCCGGTCCTTGCCCTCCGAGCAGTGGAACAGGACCGCGTTGCCCGGTGCCGCCTCATGGACCACGATGTCAAAGATTTTCCGCTGGGCGTCCAGAGAGAAGTCACTGCTGACCATCCGGACGTACAGTTCCGGCATGGTTGGAATGGCGTTCAGGTATTCCTTGTAAGACATTCCCCGCCGGCGGGTCACCATATCCATGACGTCTTCGCGCAGCGGGATATTGGAATACTGTACCCCGGCCGGCACGGTGTCCGGCTGCCGCCGCAGCTCATCCGCAATGCGGAGATCTATGATATGGGAGAGGCCGTGTTTCTGCAGGAGGGCTGAATCAACCTCGGGGAGATTGTGCAGAGTCCCCGTCCGGAGAAAGCAGTTCTCCCGGATGGTGCGGCCGTCCTGCGTTTTGAGGCCGCCGAGGTCCCGGAAATTATTGAGTTTTTGTGTAGGGATATTTTGCATATGCTGCCTCGGTTTCCGTTTAAAATGTCTTTAATATGATATCCGCCATATGCTATAATTTCAACAGCTTAGTGGTCCAATATTCTTTCCCGGAAAGGACGATTCCATGAACTCCCGGATTGCCAAACGGCTTCGGCGTCTGACGGCGCTCCTGCTTCTGACTGCGTTCCTGCTCAGCATGTTTGCGTCAGGGGCTTCGGCTGCGTCCGCACGGACCAAAGCCGCTTATCTGGGCCCTATGGCCACTCCGTTCGACGGCACCTTCGGCGCCATGTTCCCCGGTGCCTCGCCGGAGCGCAAAACCAAACTTCTGCTGAAGACCATTGACGCCATTCCGGACGGGGCCGCCTCCCGTTTCGTCGTTACGTACGGGGCGCCCGGCCTCCGCAATTTCACCTGGGCCGCCACCGAAGAAGGTGAGCGCCTGACCCGCGCCATGGATGCGCTGGACGGCTTCCCGCTGGACTTCGTCATGCTGGACCTCACTACCGGGCGCGGCATTGCCTACCTGCCGGATGAGACCATGTACAGCGCCAGCTGCATGAAGGGACCGTATGTGGCCGCCGTCTGTCAGTATCAGACGTTCAGAGTCACCGCTGCGTGGCAAAAGCAGATGCGGCTTGCCATTGTGGAGTCCGACAACGGTGCCTACCGCGCCGTGCACAAGAAGTACGGGACCAAAGGCATGGCAAAACTCATGGAGACGGCCGGGGTGGATTCGTTTGATCCATCCAAACGCTACGCCAGCCTTCCGCCGGAAGACCTGGCCAAGCTCTGGGTGGCCATGTATCAGTACCTCTTCCTCTCCACGGAGACGGACGACCTGCACACCTGGTGCCGCCGGCTGTTTTTGAAGAGCCGGGAGTCCTTCTTCCGGGACGCACTGCCCGGGCAGAAAGTCTACTCCAAGCCCGGATGGCTGGACCTCCGCCGCTACAATACGCGGAACGACGCCGGCATTATTATAGGGAAAGACCGGAACGGGAACCGCGCCCCTTATGTTCTGGTCGTCATGTCCTCCGCCTATGGAAAAGACGCTGAACTCCGGGAACTGACCCGGGCGCTGGACGGCGTTCACACCCTGCTTGCTTCCTAGCGAAAAGGCACTCCTTGCTCAAGGGAGTGCCTTCTCTGTTTGGATTGAATTTTGAAAAAGGAGAAAATTTGAATGAAGAAGTGAAGATTAGGGGGTGTCTTCGAGAGGGGTTGTTCCCGTCGACATGTCATACTATACGAGATGAACCTAAAGCTTACTTAAAAGACCCTGTGCTGTGAAACACAGGGCCTTTTTTGTTTGGTTTGTTTCCGGGGTCAGCAATTATTTGCCGAGCTGGCAGTCATTGTTGCCCGAGTAGGACGTGAACATTTCCAGCATGTTGACCGGGTCGTCGTAGTCGGCCAGCCAGCCTTCACGGGCGACGTCGAAGTTGCCTTCTTTACGGTCATTGAGGAACGTCTGCCAGTCTTCCTGCTCAATTTCCATGACAATGCCGATCTGGGCAAAGTCTTCCTGCATCTGCTGGGCAATGGCAATGTGGCTGGTGCCGTCGTTGGTCAGATACTTGATGGTAATGGGCGTGGATTCCGAGAGCATTCCGTCTTCGGTGAACTCATAGCCGGCTTCCTTGAGAAGCTCAATGGCTTTCTCCACGTTGACCGCAATGTCATAGTAGCCGTTGCCGGCTGCCGGATACGTGTAAGCGGCGTCGGAGACGTTGAACTCTCCGCCGTGGCCGTCGCTCATCTTGGACGGGATGAAGGCGTTGGCAACTTCCTGGTTGGTCTGGCCGATGTTGTCGACAATGGCCTGACGGTCCACGAGGTAGCTGAATGCCTGACGCATCTTGTTGGCCTGCTCAACGGTCTTGCCCTTGAAGAGGTCCGAGTTGACGTTGAAGCCGACATAGTACGTGCCGAGGTTGTCCGCGACTTTGAATTCCGGAGAAGCTTTCAGCGTTCCGATTTCGTCGTTCGGGACAGAGTCAATGTAGTCCAGGTTGCCGGCGTTGTAAGCGGCAAGCATGGCGGTGTCGTCGGAGCTGAGCATGAAGTCGAGCTCGTCGAACGTGACATTGGCGGCGTCGTAGTAGTTCGGGTTCTTGACATAGACCATGGACTCGTTGTGCTTCCACTCTTTCAGCGTGTAAGCGCCGTTGGAGACGAAGCCTGCTTCGGCGGTCCAGGCGCCCGGGTTGGTCTCATGACCGGCGGCTGCTTCCACAGCGGCCTGCGGAACCGGCATGAAGACCGGGAACGCAAGAAGGCTCATGAGGTACGGGCACGGGCTGTTGAGTACGAAGGTCAGGGTCTTGCCGTCTTCGGAGGCCTTGACGTTGATGACGCCGGTTCCGTCGTCCGCAAAGAGGCTGGCGGACGGATCCATGGTGCCGTCTTCGTTGTAGGTGACCAGAAGATACGAATAGTCGGATGCGGTGTTCGGATCCGCAGCACGTTTCCAGGAGTACTCAAAGTCTTTGGCGGTCAGCGGGGTGCCGTCACTCCACATAAGGCCGTCTTTCATGGTGATGGTGTAGGTCTTTCCGTCTTCGGAGACGACCGGGTCACCGGCGGCAAGGGCCGGGACAATGTTGCCGTCCTTGTCGAACGTGTACAGACCGACAAAGCTGTTGGCGGCAAGGCAGGCGCCGTCGACCGAGCTGTTCAGGGCAGGATCCAGATGATCCGGCTCCGAGGCAAGGCAAAGACGGAGCTTGTTGGTCTCGCCATCCGCTTTGGTACCATACATGAAGTATTTGGTACCGAAGATGTTGGCGAAGAGGCCGTCCACGCCGGTCTTCTGCATGTAGAGGTCGTTGTAGTAATACAGGGGCATTACCGCACCGGTCTCCATCAGCATGTCTTCTGCCTGATGCATCTTGGCTTCGCGGGCTTCCATGTCAGTGGTGGATTTGATTTCACCGATCAGGGCGTCGTACGCAGTCCAGTCCGGAGCAGAAGAACCGTTGACTTCGGCGGCCGTGTCGGCCTTCTTACAGGACGACAGCAGCGCAACCATCATAACGGCTGCCAGCAACAGAGATATTACTTTTCTCATGACAGATTACTCTCCTTTGTTTTCAAAAGAAATTATGATTTCCCTGGAAGACGCCGGACCCTTGCGGGTTCACAGACCGGCAGTCCTCCTGTTATCCAAGAATAATTGTACACCCTGCTTCTCACTTTTCAAAGCAGGCAACTTCATGTCCGTCCCCGCGGTCCGTGAGGACCGGATTCTCGCTGGCGCAGCGCTCGGTGGCGTAGCGGCAGCGGGTGCGGAACGGGCAGCCGGACGGCATGTTCAGAGGGCTGGGTACATCGCCTTCCAGAACAATCCGCTGGCTCTCCCGGGCCCGTACGGGGTCCGGAATGGGAACCGCAGACAGGAGCGACTCCGTATACGGGTGGATAGGGTTGCTCATGAGCTCATCCGCATCTGCAATTTCCACAATGTGGCCGAGGTACATGACCGCTATGCGATGCGAAATATGCTGTACGACAAGCAGGTCATGGGCAATGAAGAGATACGCCACTCCGAGTTTGTCCTGCAGCTCCTCAAACATGTTGATGACCTGGGCCTGGATGGAGACGTCGAGCGCGGAGACGGGTTCGTCGCACACAATGAAGCTGGGGTTCACCGCAAGTGCGCGGGCAATGCCGATGCGCTGGCGCTGGCCGCCGGAAAACTCATGTGCGTAACGCGTGGCGTGCTCGGCGTTGAGGCCGACGAGTTCCATGAGACTCAGGATCTTTTCGCGGCGTTCCGCTTTGTTCTCATAGAGCTTGTGGACATCCAGCGGTTCGCCGATGATGTCTTCCACGGTCATGCGCGGGTCCAGGGACGAATACGGGTCCTGGAACACCATCTGCATTTCCTTGCGCAGGGCGGTTATGTTGTTGTCGTCCACCAGCTGGCCGTCAAAGTAGAACTCGCCGGCCGTGGGCTTGTACAGGCGGAGCAGGGTCCGTCCGACCGTGGTCTTGCCGCAGCCGGATTCGCCGACGAGGCCGAGCGTTTCACCGGGTTTGATGTTGAAGCTGACACCGTCGACCGCCTTGAGCGGGGTCGTCCGGAAGAAGCCGGTCTTAATGGGGAAATACTGCTTTAAGTCCTTGACTTCCACCAGATATTTTTCTTCTGCCATGTCAGCCCACCTCCTTCGGGTCAATAATGCCTTCGTCTTCCAGCTGGCGGACATAGTTGAGCCAGCAGGAGGCGTAGTGGCCGTCCGGCATCTGCATTTCCTGCGGGACTTCGGTCAGGCAGATTTTCAGTGCGCTTTCGCAGCGGGTGCAGAAGGCGCAGCCCTTCGGCAAATTCAGCATGTTGATGGGCGTGCCGCCGATGGGGACCAGCTTTTCCTTCATGTTGTCGAGGTTCGGAATGGATTTCAGAAGACCCTTGGTGTACTCGTGCGACGGGCGGTAGAAGATGTCGTCCGCCGTGCCGCGTTCACAGACACGGCCGCCGTACATGACGATGATTTCGTCACACATGGTGGCAATGACGCCGAGGTCATGGGTCACAATGATGATGGCCATGCCGAGCTGTTTCTGCAGGTCTTTCATGAGGTCCAGGATTTGGGCCTGGATGGTGACGTCGAGCGCGGTCGTCGGCTCGTCGGCAATGAGGATGTCGGGTTCGCAGGCCAGGGCCATGGCTATCATGACGCGCTGGCGCATACCGCCGGACAGCTCATGCGGATACTGTTTGACCCGCTTCTCCGGCTCATTGACGCCGACCATTTTGAGCAGTTCCACGGAACGGGCCGTGGCTGCTTCGCGGGTCTTGTAGCTCGTGTGGAGCATGAGCGCTTCGTTGAGCTGGTTGCCGATGGTGTAGGTCGGGTTAAGAGACGTCATGGGGTCCTGGAAAATGATGGACACTTTGTCTCCGCGGAACTCCCGCATTTTCTTGGGCGGGTAGTCCAGGACGTTCTCGCCGTTGTAGAGGATTTCCCCTTCGGAGACATGGCCGTTTTCGTCCAGGATCTGCATGATGGAGTATGCGGTCACGCTCTTGCCGGAACCGGATTCGCCGACAATGCCGAGGATCTTGCCCTTGGCCAGGTTGAAGGAGACACCGTTGACAGCCTGCACTTCACCGGAGTCGGTGGTAAACGAGGTGTGCAGATTGCGTACGGAAAGGATGCAGTCTTCCTCGTTGTGTCTTACTTTCTCTGCTGCGTTCAAATTGTCTCCCCCCTTACTTTCTCAGTTTCGGGTCGAAGGCGTCACGGAGTCCGTCGCCCAGCAGGTTGAATGCCAGGACAATGAGGACGATGATGACGGCCGGGAAGACCAGTTTCAGCGGATAGGACTGCATACCGGAACGGGCGGCGCTGGCCAGGGAGCCGAGGGACGGCATGGGCAGGGCGACGCCGAGTCCGATGAACGAGAGGTAACTCTCGGTGAAAATGGCGGACGGGATCTGCATGGCCGTGGCAATAATGATGACACTGATGCAGTTCGGCAGAATGTGCTTCCGGATGATCCGGCCAGATTTTGCGCCGGTGGCCCGGGCCGCCAGAACGTATTCATTTTGTTTGATGGTCAGGATCTGACCGCGGACCAGCCGTGCCATGCCTACCCAGTAGAGCAAGCCGAAGACCAGGAACATGGATATCATATTGGCGCCCAGCTTTTGCAGGAGCGGATACGCCGAGAAGTCCAGTGTCTCCTTGAACACGACGGCCAGTAAGATGATGATAAGCAGGTCCGGCAAGGAGTATATGATGTCGACGATGCGCATCATGATCATGTCCACCTTGCCGCCGAAGTACCCGGCTATGGACCCGTAGATGACGCCGATGAGCAGAACCAGGAGACTGGCCAGGATACCGACGGCGAACGACACGCGGGTGCCGTAGACCACACGGATAAAGTAGTCTCTGGACAGCTCGTCCGTGCCCATGATGTGCGGGAAGACCTTGCCGCCTTCGTCAATGTACTGCTGTTCCATCTGCGAGTACTCGAAGGGCTGGAGGTTCTTGGCACCCGGGTCCCGGACGCCGTTGACTTTGATCATGCCCGAGTAGGTGTACGGGACGATCATGGGAACGACGATCATCATAATGAGAAGCAGCGCCAGAACAACAATACTGCCGACTGCCAGCGGGTTTTTCATCAGTTTGCGCATGCCGTCCCGGAAGAAGGTGGTCGATTCGCTCATGACGTCGGCCTGTTTCTTCTCCTCGTCGGATGCCTTCTGGAATTTGGACAGATCCAGCTGAAGACTGAACTTGTTCTTCTTCGGGACTGCCGCTTCTTTTGTTGCTGCCATAGCTGTTCAGTCCCCCCTTAATCCAGTTTGACACGCGGGTCAACGGCCTTGTAGAGAAGGTCACTGACCAGGTTGACAATGACGATCATGGAGGCCAGGAAAATGGTGGTTCCCATGATCATGGTGTAGTCCCGGTTCGTAATACAGTCGACGAACTTGGAGCCGAGGCCGCCGATGGTGAAGATCTTCTCCACCACCAGGGAACCGGTCAGGATGGCGGCCGTCATGGGGCCGACATACGTAATGACCGGAATGAGGGCGTTCCGAAGGGCATGCTTGAAGATGACCTTCGTACCGGAGACGCCCTTGGCGCGTGCCGTGCGGATGTAGTCCTGTCCGAGCACGTCCAGCATACTGGTCTTGGTCAGACGTGTAATGTATGCCATGGGGTACAGGGACAGGGAAATGACCGGAAGAATGTAGTTGTGTTCCGTGGAACTCCAGACCGGAATCCACTGAAGTTTAATACAGAAGACCAGCAGGAGCAGAGACGCCAGCACGAAACTCGGCATGGCCGTGTCCAGCGTGGCGAAAAAGACAATGAGCCGGTCCGGCAGCTTGTTCCGCCACAGGGCGGCAATACTGCCGAAGACAATGCCGAAGACAATGGCAATGAGCATGGCAATGAGGCCGATGCGGGCCGAGACGACAAACGACTGCCGGATGGTGTCCGCAATGCTGCGTCCCGTCTTGAGCGATACGCCGAGGTCACCGTGCAGAAGGTTTTTCATGTAATTACCGAACTGCACAATGACGGGCTGGTCCAGCCCGTAACGCTCGTTCAAAACCGCCATGACTGCGGGCGATTTCGCCTTCTCTCCATTGAACGGACCGCCTGGAATGGCGTTCATGGCAAAGAAGGTTATGAAGCAAATTAAAAACAACGTCAATACTGCCAGCAAGACACGTTTGACAATATATCTGGCCATTGACATCCCTCCCAACGAATTTCTGTTGTTGCAATTCAGGACCCGTCCGCTCCGCACGTCTGGCAGACAAAAGCCCTGTTTTAATTATTTTATTAATTATAGTAAGATTGACGAGAACGGTCAAGTTATCCGTGTAACTTCGCATATGGTCCAAAGTTTTTGTGAAAAACTGCCAAAACATCCGTTGAATTCCTTCACGAAAACGAAGGGCAGCCTTGTCGCTTTAACGGTTGATTGCCGGCATGCAACAAGTGTATAATTAAAACTGTTAAGAAATGTTGGCGGACACCCGCCATTGTTTTTTGAAGGAGGAGAAGCATATGAAGAAA
>ONLO01000008.1 GCA_900318715.1 uncultured Eubacteriales bacterium
AAGACCCGGGCAACCGCCCGGGTCTTTTTCCATGCTTTGTTATTTGATTACATCCTTCAGAATGGACTGGTCTTCGGTGAAACAGCCGCCTTCGTAGTTCCGCGAGAGCTTTGCGTAATAAACCTTGCCCATGGCGGTAAGCGGAAGGTCATCCAGGAGGATGATATCGCTGGGCCGTCCGCGCTCTTCCAGTTTCCAGTAGAGTTCCGACAGCGCTTTAATGACGTCTTCCCTCCTGGACGGGTCCGTCAGTTTGATGAACGCAATGGCAACCATGCCCTGTGCATGTTCGGAGTCCTGGACGCCGACCACGGCGCAGGACGCAATGCCGTCAATTTCCGTAAAGGCGTTCTCCATCTGGATGGGGAAGATCTTGTGGCCGTCAAAGCGGGTCACCATGCGTTTGATCCGGCCCTTGATGAAGATGTATCCGTCTTCGTCCATGGTGCCAAGGTCCCCGGAATGGACCCAGATCTGGCCGTCCGGATGGCGGATCATGACCTGCGCGGTTTCCTCCGGATTGTGGTAGTACCCGCGCATAACGGCAGGACCGGTAATGCAGATTTCGCCCTCTTCGTTGTAGTCACATTCCTCCGTGGTGTCCGGCCGGAAAATGGCTACCGTAGTGGTCAGAAGCGGATAACCGACGCTCTGGCTCTTGAAGTTGCCGTTGCAGTAACAGCTGGCGGCGGACGACACTTCACTCATACCGTACCCCTGGCTGAGTTTGTACTTGCAGCCGTGGTCCGCCAGGAACTGGTTCAGCTCGGTTTCCAGGCCAATGTTCATGGTGTCGCCGCCGGAGCCGGCCGTGCGGAAGAAGCTGAGGTCAAAGTGCTTCATCTCTTTGCTGTGGATGAGCTTCTCATAATGCGCCGGCACAAACAGCGTGTGTTCCGGCCGGTACTTCTTCATGTAGTAACCCACTTTTTCCGCATTGAACTTCGGGAAAATGATGAGTTCCAGGCCAAGGCTCAGAGGCATGTGCAGACTGGCCACAATACCGTAGGAGGCAAACACCGGAATAATGTCCATGAAGCCTTTGCCCCGGGTGTACGGAACACCGCAGTTCTCGAAAGAGACGGCAATTGCGTTAAAGCCGATGTCCGTAAGCTCCACGCCTTTGGGCAGGCCCGTGGTGCCGCCGGTCAGGGTAATGGCGGTGACCTCATTCTCCCCGTACCCGACGGTGCGGGATTCTTTGCCCATGCCGGACTTCATGAAGTCCTTCCAAGGAACGACTTTTCCGCCGTACTCCACTTTGGGAGACGGCTGTTTGAAGTGTTTGACCACTCTGGCATACAGCGGCATGGAGTTGTCAATGGACGTGACGACAATGGTTTTCAGCGGCAGTTCCTGAAGCTGATCCAGCATCTGTGCCGCGGCCAGGTCGAGAATAATGAGCACGTCCGTCTTGGAATCCAGGAGCCACGTCTTCAGTTCGTCGAATTTCCGGCGCGGGTCCAGCGTCAGTGCCGTAGCGCCAATTTTGCTGCAGGCGTAGACACAATAGACCATTTCCGGCGTGGTGGCCGAGCAGAGCGAGACGACGTCTCCAACTTTAACGCCCGCCTGTTCCAAAGCTGCCGCCGTGGCGTCAATGTTCCGGAACATTTTGCCGTAGGAAATCCGGTTATCGAAATAGTTCAGCGCAATGTCACTGTCATGACCCGCATTGACCTTGCGGATCCGGGTGTAGATGGTTTCCTTCGGAATGACCGCTTTGCGCGCTTCTTCACTGAAGTGCTTCAACCAGGGTTTTTCAACAGAAGCTTTGTTCATAGATAAGGTACCTCTCCAAACAGAGTCAAATTAATAAAAAACATAAAAAAAAACAGAAGCCTTGCGGTGGGTCTCCGGTCATCAGTCCTTGGCCGGAATCCACACGCAAAACTTCTCACATTTCAAATTCTCTTTTATTATAAAGGATGCCTTGTCATATGTAAAGGAAATATTACTCGTCGCGGGACAGCGTGAAGTCGCGGTCCGGCGTGGTCAGGCACTCATAGCCCGGGTATTTCTCCTCCGCATATTTCCGGAGCTTCGAGGCAATTTCCTCCTCGTCGTCAGCGTCAAAGGAGTACACGACGTCAAAGCTCATAAACTTCTTCTCTTTGTCCACGTAGAATGCGTGGACCTGAAGAACATCCTTGAACGACAAGGCGTAATCCGTCATGGTCTGCCGCATTTCGGCAATTTCCGGGTCGCTGGTGTTGACTGAATAAAATCCGAAGTACACAAAAATGCCGAACTCCTTCAGGAACCGGATCTGCAGCGGTTTGACGAGACGGTAGGCCTCATCCATGGTCATATTCTCATCCAGTTCCAGGTTGACGTTGGCAATGAATGTATCCGGGCCGTAGTTGTGGATGGCCAGGTCATAGGCGCCCAGGATTCCGGGTGTGCTCATAATTTCATTCATAATTTTGTCGGCCTGTTCCAGACTGGGGCGTTC
>ONLO01000106.1 GCA_900318715.1 uncultured Eubacteriales bacterium
GATGTTGAATCGCGGAATGTCAATACCCATGGCGTCCGCCACTGCCACGCCTTCCCGGATAATGCCAAGCACCGCACGGCGGGCCTTTCGGGTCTTCAGCATGTGCCCGACCGGGCCGTTGGTCACGCTTGCCAGCGAATTGATGACCGAGTTGAACATCATCTTCGCATAGAGCTCGCCGGTAATGTCCGTGGTCACCTTCGTCGGTATGCAGGTGTCCAGCATCCGGCAGAGTTCCTCCAGCGCGGGAGACGTCGTGCCGTCTTTCTTCCCAATTTCCAGACCCGCGCTTGCCGTGACCTCCACGTGGTCGGGTGCCAGCTGCGTGGCGCCGAAGCCGATCATGACGCCGACCGTCCGTTCATTGCCCACGACCTCGGACAGCATGTCCAGGCAGAGGCCGTTTTGCACGGAAACGACCAAAGAGTCCTCCCGCAGGTACGGGAGCAGTTCCCGGGCCACGTCCGGCATCTGCTGGTATTTGGTGGCGATGAGGGCCACGTCGTACGTACCGCTCAGCGCGCCCACCGACGGGTAGGCGTTCAGCTTCTGACAGTGGTTTCCGTAGACGCCGGTCAGGCGGATGCCCTTTTCGCGGTACAGCTTTGCTTTTTCGTCTCCGTGGGCCACGACGTCGGGTTCAAATCCGTGTTCCTGCAGCAGCACGGCCAGCGTGCCGCCGATGCTCCCAGCGCCGACCAATACGGTTCTCATGGTCTTCCCTCCTGCCATTTACTTCAGCAGTCCTTCCAGCATGCGGAGAAGCTCCAGGTCGGAGGCCTTCACCTTAATGTCCGAACTCACGTTCTGCCCGTCCGGATACTTGACGTTGATGGTGACGACCGCGCCTTCCGGCACACCCTTCTTATGCAGGTAAGCCAGGAATTTCGGGAATTCCGGATGGTTCTTTTTAAAGGCAGCCCAGGCCTGGCGGCCCTGGGACAGCAGGTTCAGCCCGCCGCTAATGTTCATATCAATGTTCCTCCTTTACCACTTCACTGGTCCCGGTTCATCAGGAAATTCCGGAGCGCCACCAGCAGTTTGTCGGTGGTGGACTCCTCGTAGTCTATGACGTCGTCCGCGCTGAGCAGCAGGTCGGCGTCTTTCAGTTTCTTCTTCCCGTTGGCTTTGCGCGCGTCAAACGCGTTGGTCTGCATCTTCATCCAGCAGAGGTCATAGACGCAGTCCCGCAGGGCCTTGCCGAAGCCGACCGGGTCCGCCAGATACTGGCTCTTCAGCGCCGTGGTGGTCTGGATTTCCTGAGTGAAGTACCAGAAGCTGGTCAGCACGGCGTCGTTGCGCGCGTAGACGGCCAGCACCGGGTCCAGGTAGCCGACGCCGGTCCAGTTGGTGTAGGCGTCGGTGACCACGTAGCCCTTAAAGCCCCACTCGTTGCGGAGCAGGTCGACGAGCAGCGGCCGGCTGGCGCCGCACCAGGTGGCCCCAATGCGGTTGTATGCCGACAT
Organism: uncultured Eubacteriales bacterium; assembly: GCA_900318715.1. GTDB lineage: Bacteria > Bacillota > Clostridia > Oscillospirales > Acutalibacteraceae > RUG420. Next base: position 1,467 of record ONLO01000106.1, read on the forward strand.
GACGCCGTGGGCGCCGCCCTCCTTGACCCCGAGTTCGAACGGCTCGAGGTAGAGTTCGCGCATGGCCTGTTCGCTGACCCAGGTGAAGAGTCCGTTTGACTGGCGATTCGTTTCCTGTTCGTTACAGGCAAAATGCTTCAACGTGACAACAATTCCCTGGCTTTGTGCGCCGCGCGTGACCGCTGCCGCCATCTTGCCGGACAGGTACGGGTCCTCCGAGAAGTACTCGAAGTTGCGTCCGCCCATGGCGTTGCGGCGGAGGTTGCACCCGGGTGCATACCAGATCTCAGTGCCGAGCTGTTTGGCCTCCCGCCCGGCGCTCCGGCCGTACGTTTCGGCAAGCGCGTCGTTCCAGGTGCAGGCAAGGGCTGCCTCGACCGGATACGCGAAGCCAATCTTCGTATAGAGCAGGCCGCCCGGACCCTTGACCGCGGCGGGGCCGTCGTTGTCGTCTGTGGGCGGAACACCCAGGCGCTTCAGGCCCATGGTGCCGTAGCCGCTCTCCGCCACCATGTTGATCATTTCATCCACGGTGAACTGGTTCAGGAATTTGGTCCAGAGTTTTTCATTCTTCGCTACATCGCCCAGCGTTATGATGCCGTCCTTGTAGGTAACACCCTGCTTCGGGACGGTCCCCTTCTCCGGCTTCGTCGGCCGCTGGTCGCTGTTTGCCACGCTGGCCGGCATGGAGAAGTCGGTCGGCGCAGACGGGTATGTAGCCTTCGGCTTTGCCCGCGACAGCGTTGTCAGCCCTTCGTCGGTGTCGTCGAAGAGATTATGGATGGGCGTCCCGGTCTTGTCGTCCTTGCGGAGCGTCTTCCGCTCCTTGACGGTATACGTAAACGTCTTCTCCAGGTCCCGCACCGAGTGGCCCACATGGATCTTATACGTGCCGGCGTCCAGGACCCAGGTCTGCTTGTTCTTTGCGTCGTAGGACGCCATGTCGTGGGTCCGGTAGGACAGCGTCAGGGTCTGGCTCTCGCCGGGCTTCAGGTTTTTGGTCTTGCCGTAGGCGGCCAGCTCAATGGCGCTCTTCTCAATGCCGCCTTTGGTGTACGGCGCGGAGAAGTAGACCTGCACGACGTCCTTGCCGGCGCGTTTGCCGGTGTTGGTGACCTTCACCCGGACGGTGACGGTTTTGGCGTTGGCGTTGAAGCCGGTCACGTTCCACCGGAAGGTGGTGTAGGACAGGCCGTAGCCGAACGGGTACTGGACCGCTTTCTTGTTGAAGGTCTCGAAGTACCGGTAGCCGAGTTAAATGCCCTCTTCGTAGTCCACGAAGTACTTGCCGAGGATGCTCGGCAGCGTACCGTCATACTGGAAGTTTCCGAAGTTCGGGGTCGTCGGGTCGTCGTCAAGGTTCCAGACAATGGAGTCTGTGAGCTTTCCGGAGGGGCTGATTTTACCGGAGAGTACATCGCCCAGGGACTCCGCCCCAATCTGGCCCGGCAGCCACATGAGGATGGCGGCCTTAATGCTGTCGTACTGCTCCACCCAGTCCATCTCCATGGTGTTCGATGTATTGAACACCACCACGACGTTCTCAAAATGCGTGGTCACGGCGTCAATCATGGCGCGCTGGGTCTCGTTCAGGCGGAGGTCGTCGGCGGAGAGGTCGGCCAGTTCGGTGCCGGCGCTGCCGAAGACAATGAGCGCGGTGTCGGAGAAGTCCCGCGCTGCCGCCCAGGTCTCGTCCGGTATGTTTTCAATGGGCAGCTCGTCCACGCCGTCGCCCTGCACGTAGTTGAGGAGCATGTCGACGAGGCCGTTACCGGTCTCCGGCACGGAGTTGTCCGCCTTCCAGTCCTGGTAGATCTTTTTGAGCTCTTTGTTGTACTTTATGCCGCCGTGTTTCAGGCCCTCGTAGAAGTCGACGGCCTCGTCGGTGACGACGGAGCCGGACCCGCCGCCGGACAGCAGCAGGTCACACGATGCAATGCCGAAGACATTGACTTTCTTGTTTTTCAGCGGCAGGAAGCTGCCCTGGTTCTTGAGCAGCACCAGGCCTTCGTCTTCCATCTGCCGGGCAATTTTGGCTGCCGCTTTCACCTGCTCGTTGGAAATGCCGTCCGCCGCAAACACCTGCATTGTCAGCGCCATCAGCAGGCATGCGGTCAGCAGCAGTGCGGTCAGGGTTTTCATTGCTTTCGTTTTCATGTGCGGTCCCTCCGCTCTTCAGAATCGTCGCTGGTTTCTCTTCCGCATCGCTAAGCTCTCTTCCGCTTTGCTCAGCTCTCTTCCGCTTTGCTCAGCTCTTCTCTCCCGCCTCGCTCAGCGTTCTTCTCCCCCGCTTTTTTCACCCGTCGAGCTTCTCTTTGAATTCCCCGAAGCCCGCGTCGTCCAGCTCGTCGTACGGAATGAACTTCAGGCTGGCCGAGTTAATGCAGTACCGCATCCCGCCGAGTTCCTTCGGCCCGTCCGGGAATACGTGTCCCAGGTGGCTTTCAGCTCCTTTACTCTTCACCTCAGTCCTCACCATTCCGTGAGAGAAATCCGTTTTTTCCTTCACGGAGTCGGGTGAAACCGGCTTGGAAAACGCCGGCCAGCCGCAGCCGGAATTGAACTTGTCGGTCGACAGGAACAGCGGTTCCCCGCTGACAATATCGACGTACAGTCCCTTCTCAAAAAAGTTGTCATACTCCCCGGTGAAGGGGTATTCGGTAGCGGCGTTCTGGGTAACCTCAAAAGCTAAATCGCCTATGCGATTCCGCAGTTCTTCCTTGCTTTCCTTCTTCATCCGGCACACGCTCCTTCCGGGGGTCGGTCACATTCGTTCTAATTATAACATGAAGCCCACAAGTTCGGCGCGCCATGTTACAATGGGAAAGAAATCTGACCATCGTCAGTTCCGGACCTCAGCAAATTCTCAGGAGGAATCATTATGAGCAAAGCATTGGTAGCATGGTTCTCGGCCGAATACGGCAGCACCGCGAAAGTGGCGGAGAAGCTGGCCGCGGCCACGGGAGCCGACAAGTTTGAAATTGTCCCCGTCAAGCCATACACGAAGGCGGATATGAACTATTCGAACCCGGTGGCGCGGTGCAACCGCGAAAAAATCGGCCGGCGGGACGTCCCCATTGCCGGCACGGTGAACAACATGGCGGACTACGACACGGTCTACATCGGCTTCCCAATCTGGTACTACGGTGCGCCAAACATTATCCAGACGTTCGTCAAACAGTACGACCTGGCGGGCAAGAAGGTGGCACTGTTTGTCACGTCCGGCGGCAGCGACGTCGGCCGCACCGTTGAGAAGCTCCAGCCCTATCTCAGCGCCGGCACGGTCATTGCCGCCTGCAAGCGCTTTGACGTCTCGGCCTCCGAAGCCGAGCTTGCCGCCTGGGCCAA
>ONLO01000162.1 GCA_900318715.1 uncultured Eubacteriales bacterium
GGCCGCCTTAACATCAGCCGAGAGAGTGAATCTGTCGCCGGCATAAGCGTCGACATTCTTCGGGGACGTTGCGACCGATGCCGGATAGACACGGGGACTGATGGTGAGAAGTTCCGAGTCCGAAACTTTATAGCCATCCACGAATTCGACCCAAACCGTAACATAGTCCGCGCCGTTGCGGTCACCCTGAATGGTGGCCTTGTACTGACCCTGCGGGGTAACGCTCGGGTTCGAGCTGACGATTTCCAGTGCGGTACCGATCAGCTGGATGTTCTGGTTGGACTTGCCAACCGTCCAGTAAACACCCTTGATACCAACATTGTTGGGGTTGGTGACCGTTGCATAGATGTCCTCTTTCTCGCCCACTGCCAGGAACTGCCAGTCGTAATTCAGCGACACAGCTCTGGCGTCTGCTGCCGATGCCGGAATGACAAGGACAGCAACCATCATTGCGATGGCCAGGATGGTGCAGAGAACTGCTTTGAGTTTCTTCATCTTTGGTACTCTCCTTTTTTATTATGCCGGCTGCACGGTAAGGCGCAGTCCCGCATTTGTATGAACATTAATCAAATGTATTTTGCATCCTTTTAATATAAAAGTCAACTACTTTACACCTCAAAGGACGAAAAAATTACTAAAATTTACGAATTTGTAATAATTTGTAACCTTTTCACAGGATATTTCCATGGTTTTCGGCCGCCAAGCGGAAAATTTCGGCCCCGTTCCGGAGGATCCGGTCCGTTTCCGCCGACAGGCCTTTTTCGGCCAATTCCACTAGAGCCTGTTCCATGTTTGGTTTGCGGAACAACATGTTGTGGGTGTCCGTCGACAGCAGGTCCACCCTTCCCTCCCGGATCAAGTGCAGGGCTTTCCGCTTCAGCCTGCTGTTCAGAAGGGCCCCGGAATTCATCTGAATGAGGACCGGACAGCGGAGTAATTCCTCCATACTCGCCTCATCCGTCAGCTTCAGGAACCGTTCCAGATGGGCAATGACGACCTTCCGGCCACGGACCTGGGACAGTGCCCGCACGTCCCGGATGACGGAGGGGCTCCACTGCCGGAACGGCATTTCCAGAAGCAGGTAATCCGAGTTGCCGAGGCAAAGCCCCGGAAGCCACTCGTCGTTGACCAGGTTCGGATGGTAATAGACTTCGGCGCCGACGGTCAGCTGCGGGAACGGCTCTTCCGGGAGCGTCTGCAGTTCGCCGATCAGCTGGTTCCAGGCCTCCATCCGCCGGGCAAGAAACTGTTCAATGGACTCCTGCGGGTAGTAATGGGATGTGCCGATAAGGCCGCGGCAGCCCTGACGAAACGACTCCTGCAGCATGGCGACTGACTCCGCCGGAGACGAGGAACCGTCATCCATGCCGGGCAGGACATGCGTGTGAAGATCGTAATAGGTCATGGTGTTCATCCTGACTCAGTTGCTGGAATAGTAGTAATAGTTACTGTAGTGGCTGCCCTTTTTCGAGGTGTCCGTGCCGTTGTAGATAAAACCCAGGATGTTGGCACCGGCGAAATTCAGTTCCGAGATCATGTCGGCAACTTCATTGGTGGCCGTGGACGCGTGCCGGACGACGACCAGAAAGCCATCGGTCAGCGGCGCCATGATGGCGGCATCCGCCACTGTCGTAATGGGCGGAAGATCCACGAAAATGTATTCGTAGCTCTTGCGGAGCGCCTGGATGAGGAGTTCCATCTGATGCGACTGGATGAGTTTCGTGGCGTTCGGCGGAATTTTGCCGGCGCTCAGGATATCCAGCCCCATGCTGTCCGAATGGACAATGGCGTCAATAATCTTGCACTCCCCGACCAGGACGCTGCTCAGTCCGTTTTCCATCTTAAGGCCGACGCTGGCCGCCACACTCGGGCGCCGCATGTCCGCGTCAATGACCAGGACCCGTTTGCCGACTTCGGCAAAGGCAACGGCCGTATTAATGCAGTTCGTGCTTTTGCCCTCGCCCGGGTTGGCGCTGGTGACGCCGATGACTTTGGATTTGCCGGTCATGCCCGGAAGGGAGAACACAATGTTGGTCCGGAGCGCGTTGTACGCCTCCTGGATTTCCCACGGCGATTCGGGAGAAAGAACACAATCTTCCAGCGGTTTGACCGCTTTGGAACGTCTGGCACTCATGCGCTTCGGCCTCCTTTCCCGGTGGTCCGGTAGTCCGGAATGGTTCCAATGACCGGAATTCCGAACTGTTCTTCCAGGTCACTCTCCGAGCGGACCCGTTTGTCCGTCAGTTCCCGGATGACGACGAAGGCTGCCGCCAGCAGAAGTCCGAGCAGGAAACCGACTGCCGTATTCTTCAGGATGTTCGGCGAACTGGGTCCTTTGGCAAGCTGCGGCGAGTCCGGGAAGACCACGGAACTGCCGTTCACAATGTTTTCAATATACTGTTTGGAGACTTTTTCAATGCTCTGCGCCATCTGCAGGGACTTTTCCGGGGAGTCCGTGGTCACCGTCACTTTGATGATCTGGGTGGACTCCTGTACCTCCGCCTTGACCATGGGCGAGACTTCCTCGTAGCTGATGTCCAGCCCGGAGTCGTTCACGGCGCCGTTCAGCACACTCCGGCTGGTCAGGATGACCGCGCAGGTCTGTGCCAGGTTGCGGGAGGCGTTGATGTCGTCATTGGACAGCTGGTTGCCGGAATCCGTATAGGTGGTTCCGCCGCCGGCCCGGTTGCTGACATACACCGTAAAGTCGGAGGAGTACATTGGCGTAATGGCGTACCGGGAAATCAGAAATGCGGCCGCGGCGCACAGCAGTGCCGCCGCAAGCAGCAGCCACCACTTCTTCAGCATGGCCTGAAGAAGCGGGATCAAATCAATTTCCGTTTCGCCGGGAGCCGCTGCAGAGGCGCCCGCCGACGCCCGTCTGCGCCGGGGAGCCTGTGCCGGTTCCGGCACCGCAGCAGGTTCCGGCCTGCTGACAGGCTGCTGGGGTTCGGATTCGTACACGTAGTAGTTGATCCGCTCGTCCAAATCACTCATAGTTGTTCTTCCTCGTTTCCAACAAAAGTCGAATCGTTTCTACTTATTCTTATTATTTCTTCTTGTTCTTTTAGTAACATAATTAGAGCCGTAATTCAAGCCTATATTATATAGGAAACCCTTCATTTCGCCAAGGTCTTTTTTTCAGGGACAAAGAATGATAAGATGATATCCATAGTCAGATTGTGCTTTAATCACGTTCATTTAAGGAAGGATTCCGTTTTATGAAATTTGAGACCATTGTAGCACCGACCATAACGGAACTGTTTGAAAACCAGATCCAGAAAGCCATCCTCTCCGGCCAGCTGGCCATTGGGGAAAAACTCCCCACGGAGCAGGAACTGGCCAACAACATGAATGTCAGCAAGAGCATTGTTCACATCGGCATTAAGAACCTGGAGCGCCAGGGGTTCGTCCGCATTGTCCCCCGCCACGGCATCTACGTGGCCAATTACCCGGAAGAAGGCAATATTGACACTCTGATGGCGCTGCTCAAGGTGAACGACGGTACGCTGGACCAGAACAACATTACGTCCCTGCTCACGGCCCGCCAGGGCGTGGAGGGCATCCAGATCAAGCTGATGGCGGAAAACCACACCGATGAGGAAATTGCCGAGCTCCGCCGGCTGCTGGACAACATTAAGGCCGCCGCGTTCCGGGAGCCGCGGCCGGATCCGGATGAAGTGGCCGAGGAACTCTTCAAATTCCACCGTTACATTACCCGGAGCAACAACAATACGGTGACGCCCATGATCTTCAACGCGTTCCACGACGTCATTGTCGTCTACTGGGCGCAGTGGGTCCGCAAGGTGTCGCCGGAGGTGCTCTTCCAGACCGAGGAAATTATGGCGGACTACATTGAGCAGGGCAAGGGCGATGCAGCTTCCGACCTGTTATACCAGACCATGACCAAATACCTCGGAGAGGAAGCGGATTCCCATATCATGAACCGGTGAGCAAAACAAAAAACAGGCAGTGCCGAAACAGCACTGCCCGTTATTTATTGGTATTTTTCCCGGTCCAGGTCCCACATTTCGGCAATGCGGTCCATGACCAGCGCCGTGGCGCTTTTCAGCTCCCGGGAGCGGCGTTTGCCTTCGGAGAAGCCAAGGTCTTCATAGGGAATCATTTTGCCGAAGCGAACGACACACGCCGGATGCTTGTTGTTCAGATCCGGGTCCAGATGAATGGAGACCGGAAGGACCGGAGTCCTGGTCTCTCTTGCCACCAGCATGGCGCCGGGGAAAGCGGATTCCACCGACGGGCGGCCGCGGAGACGGTCGCGGGTTCCCTGCGGGAACACCAGCAGGACGTTTCCGTTGTTCAGAATGCGTTCGGACAGCTTAATGGAATCCAGGTCCGGACGGTCCCGGTGAACCGGGAATCCGCCGATCCAGTCCAGAAGCACACGGATATAAAACGCCTGCCAGAATTCGGATTTGCACATGAACCAGATTTCCCTCTTTTTCTTGCGCATACCGTAGGCAATGGTGAAGGGGTCAAAGCCGTCACAGTGGTTCGGGCAGAGAATGAACGAGCCTTCGGTCGGAACATTTTCCAACCCATGGTACTCCACGCGTTCAAACTCATGGTGGACCATCAGGCCGACCAGCCACATGACGTTCATCTGCGTTTTCAGCCGGGGCGGCAGTTCCCGGTTGTAGTCGTAGTCGTACGGTTCTTCCCGCGCAAACGGGATCTTTTTGACTTTGGTGCTGCTCATGTTGTAGCCCCTCCTTCTTTGTCCGAATTATTATAACAAAGACCGGGCGCAAAGCCAATAAAGAAAACGAAAAAAGACTCTGCAGATGCAGAGTCTTTTTTGCGGAAATATTATTTTTTGAGAAAGCTTCCGAGGATTCCGTCTTTGAC
>ONLO01000163.1 GCA_900318715.1 uncultured Eubacteriales bacterium
CAGTACCAGACGCCCCGTGTCGTCCGGAAGTCGTTGAGGGCGGTATACGCCGACGAAACGTCCGAGTAACCGGTGGCAGCTGCGGATACAGGGGTAATGCCAATGACCAGCATAAGCATCATAAGGAAGGCCAGAAGGCCTGCTTTGAAGCGTTTTTTCATAGGGTTCTACCTCCTTCATCATCCAGTATATATCATAAAAAACAAAACAACTGTCTCGAAAATCTTTCGTAATGTTTTTCCAGTCAATTCAGCGCTGCCGTCAGGACGACCGGGTTGTGGTCCGAGTACCGGAAGCCGAGGTCCCGGGTTTTCACGCTTTTTATTGTAATGTTTTTGGAGGCAATAAAGCCGTCGATCATGTAATACTGGAACGTTTTGGCATTGGCCCCTGCCAGCGGCTTGTCCAGGCTGCGGCAGGTCGGGACCGTGTTGTCCATGACGACCTGGAAGTCCTCGTCGAAGACGTCGGCATCCAGTTCGCCGATGGCCCACATGCCTTCCTGATACGGATACATGGAGGTGTCAATGTTGGAAAAGCTCTGGTTAAAGTCCCCGGCGGCAATGACGTAGTTGCCCTTCTGAACCTCCTTCTCCATAAAGGTGTAGAGCATCTTTGTCTGGGCTTCCTTCCCTTCACCGTCATCGTAGGCCTCCAGGTGGAGGTTGACCAGAACCAGCTGTTTGTCACTGTCCTCAATGGGAAGCCGCGTCACGAGAAGGCACCGTTTCAAGTTGGCGGTGCGGACGGGCCAGGCAAACGGAACCGGCAGCTGGATGCGGGTGCTGTGGGTAACGTCATACTTTGACAGGGTCTCCAGGTTCGTGTGCACTTCCCCTATGGGCGGGACCGGATACGGAACAAACTTCACCGAGTAGTACTGCGCTTTGGAAACATCTGTCTCCGGCAGTGCATCCGCCAGGCGGTCACACTCGTCCACGTGGTACGAGCGGGTGGAGTCCAGATCCACTTCCTGCAGGAGGACCATGTCCGGATCCACGGACATCAGCTCTTTGGCCATGCCCTTCAGGTTCTTGTTCAGGCGCGCCTCCGTGGCAGACCGGACCATTTCCCCGCCGTCCATGAAGAAGTCGGCGTTGTCGCCGAGCGCGCCGTAGCCGACGTTCCAGGTCATGACGGAGAATGTGTCGCCCATTTCCAGGCGCTGTTTTGTTCCGTCGGCAATGGCGGTGTTTTCCGTGTCCGCCGGCCGGAACTCGGTAATGGTCAGAAAGGCCAGCAGCCCGACGGCCGCCAGGACAATGACCAGCAGAAGAGTGCCCAGAGCCTTAAAAATGCGCTTTGCCATTGTTCTTCCCTTTATTCCGCGTTTCCGTACGTGTAACCGAGCTGGAACGCCTTGAGGTTGAGGTCCACGAACTTCTCGGGGACCGTGCTGCGGATGGTGTCTTCCCAGACGGACTGCTCAATGTCCGTGCTCTGGGCCACCACGCCAATGAGGGCCACGTTGACCGCTTTGGGCGTGCCGGCCTCCATGGCAAGGGCCAGAGCGTCAACCGGCTGGACGTCCACGCCGGCCGCTTCCAGCTTGCCGAGCAGGTCCTCCGGATACTCCGCCTTGCCGATGATGACGGGCATGGGGTCCATCTTCTGTGTGTTGACGACAATCTTGCCGCCCTTCTTCAGGAAGGGAAGCCAGCGGGCCGCCTCAAGTTCTTCGAAGCTCAGGATAATGTCGGCCTCCCCCTTTTCCACAATGGGCGATGCAACATTTTCCCCGTAGCGGACGTATGTAACAACAGAGCCGCCGCGCTGGGACATGCCATGGACTTCCGAAATCTTGACATCAAAGCCTTTGGCAAGGAGCGCACGACCGAGGAGACGGGACGCCAGCAAAGTGCCCTGTCCGCCGACACCGACAATGAGGATACTCTTGGTCATCTTACTCTCCTCCTTTGATGGCATCGAAATGGCAGAGCGGCTGGCACATGCCGCAGCCGGTGCACTGGGTAAAGTCAATCTTCGACTTCTTGTCGGTAAAGCTGATGGCCGGGCAGCCGATCTTCATGCAGGCGCGGCACCCGACACACTTGCCGGTGTCCACCGTGAACGGCTTCGGCATTTTGGCACGGACGTCCTTCAGCAGGACGCAGGGCCGGCGGGCAATAATCAGGGACGGCTCGGGAATTTCGAGCTCCGCCTGAATGGCCGCTTTCGTGGCCGCAATGTCGTACGGATCCACCACAATGACGCGCTTGTAGCCGACCGCATAGGCCAGGGCTTCCAGGTCAATGGCGGCCGTCGGGTCGCCGTTGATGCGCTTGCCGGTGGTGGGGTTCTGCTGATGGCCGGTCATGCCGGTAATGGAGTTGTCCAGGACAATGATCTTCGAGTCGGACTGGTTGTAGACCGCGTTGATCATGCCGGTAATGCCGGAGTGGACGAACGTGGAGTCACCGATGACGGCCACCGACTTCTTCGCCTCGTCCGGGCGGATCTTGTTCTTGCCGTGGAGGGCGCTGACGGACGCACCCATGCAGATGGTCGTGTCAATGGAGCCCAGCGGCGGCAGGGCGCCGAGGGTGTAGCAGCCGATGTCCCCGCTGACGAAGACGTCCAGTTCCTTGAGGGCCTGGAACGTCCCGCGGTGCGGGCAGCCCGGACAGAGTGCCGGCGGGCGGGGCGGAATGTCAACGTCTAAGGCGATGGACTCTTTTTCCTCCCCGAGAATGACCTTGGCAATCATGGACTGGGAGTATTCGCCCTTGAGGTCGAACTTTTCCTTGCCGACGCAGGCAATGCCAGCGGCGCGGATCTGTTCCTCCAGAACCGGGTCGAGCTGTTCCAGGACATAGAGCGTGTCCACATTCTCTGCAAACTCTTTGATGAGCTTCATGGGAATGGGGTTGACGCAGCCGAGCTTCAGATAGGAAGCCCGCTCGCCCAGCGCCTCCTTGGCGTACTGGTAGGTAATGCCGGCCGCAATGACGCCTATCTTTTTGTCGTTGTATTCCACGCGGTTGACCGGTGCGGTCTCGGCCCACTCGGCCTCGGCCAGCTGGCGCTCCTCCACCACGACGTGGCGGCGGATGGCGTTGGCCGGAAGCATGGCGTATTTCTGGTTGTTCTTGACGTATTCCTTCACCGGAACGTCCTCCCGCTCACCCAGCTCCACAATGCTGGAGGAATGGGCCACACGGGTGGTCAGGCGCAGGAGAACCGGCGTGTCGAACTGCTCCGACAGCGCGAAGGCCATCTTTGCAAAGTCACGGCACTCGGTGGAGTCGGCCGGTTCCAGCATGAGGACCTTGGCCGCTCTGGCATAGTGGCGGGAGTCCTGTTCGTTCTGGGACGAGAACATGCCGGGGTCGTCTGCCACGGCAATGACGAGACCGCCGTTGACGCCGGTGTAGGCAACCGTGAACAGCGGGTCGGCCGCCACGTTCAGACCGACGTGTTTCTGTGCGCAGAAGGCACGGCCGCCGGCAATGGAGGCGCCAATGGCCGTTTCCATGGCCACCTTTTCATTCGGCGCCCATTCACACCAGATGTCGTCACCGTACTTGACAGCGTTCTCGGTAATTTCGGTACTCGGGGTACCGGGGTAACTGGAAACCAGCCGGCAGCCGGCCTCATAGAGGCCCTGTGCAACGGCTTCATTTCCAAGCAGTAGTTTTTTCATGAACCTTTTCCACTCCAAACAGTTACTCTTTGACCTGATCGGAAATCAGGTTTTTCCCGCCGTAGATTTCGCGAAGCTTCGGTTTTTCAATCTTGCCGGTCGGGTTGCGCGGAACCTCGGCAAAAATGATCTTGCGCGGGCGCTTGTACCGCGGCAGGTCGTTGCAGAAGTCGTTGACTTCGCGCTCGGTGAGCATGCAGCCCTCCTTGACGGAGATGATGGCGGCGGCAATTTCGCCAAGCCGCTCGTCTGGCAGGCCGATGACGGCCACGTCCTTAATGGCCTCGTTCTTCCGCAGGAAGTCCTCAATCTGGACCGGGTAGAGGTTCTCACCGCCGGTAATGATGACATCCTTGGCACGGTCGACGATCCAGTAGAACCCGTCGTCATCAATATAGGCCATATCGCCCGTACGGAGCCAGTCGCCCACGAGGGTTTCCTTCGTGGCCTCTTCATCCTTGTAGTAGCACTTCATGACGCCGGGGCCGCGGAGCCAGATTTCACCGACCTGGTTCTTCGGCAGCTCGTTGCCGTCCATGTCACAGACCTTGGCCTCCCAGCCGTAGCCCGGAATGCCGATGGCGCCGACCTTGTTGGTGTTAACCACGACGAGGTGGATGGAACCCGGGCCAATGCCTTCGGACAGGCCGTAGTTGGTGTCGTACTGGTGATGTGGGAAGATGGCAAGCCAGCGTTCAATGAGGCTGTGCGGCACCGGCTGGGCGCCGATGTGCATGAGCCGCCACTGGTCGAGATGGTAGTCTTTCAGATTGATCTCGCCGCGGTCAATGGCATCCAGGATGTCCTGGGCCCACGGGACCAGCAGCCAGACAATGGTGCAGCGCTCTTCCGAAGCGGCCTTAATGATCCACTCCGGCTTCGTGCCCTTGAGGAGGACGGCCTTGCCGCCGGAGACCAGACTGCCGAACCAGTGCATCTTGGCGCCGGTGTGGTAGAGCGGCGGAATGCAGAGGAAGACGTCATCATGCTGCTGGCCGTGGTGGTTCTGTTCGGCCAGGGCAACATGCTCCAGGCTCCGGTGCGCATGCAGGATGGCTTTCGGGAATCCGGTGGTTCCCGAGGAATAGTAGATGGCTGCGTCGTCGTCGAGCGTCAGAGGGACGTCCGGCTTACGCCGCGTGCAGAATTTGATCAGGTTCTCGTAACTGTCCGCAAAGCCGGGGCAGTCCTCGCCGACGTAGAACAGATGCTCCACGTCCGGAATGCGGTCCAGGATGGCCTCAATGCGGCCGACGAACTCCGGACCGAAGACCAGCATGGAGACGTCCGCCTTGTCCAGGCAGTACTTGATTTCATCCGCGGTGTAGCGGTAGTTGAGCGGCACCACAATGGCACCCGTCTTGAGGATGCCGAAGTAAATGGGCAGCCACTCAATGGAGTTCATGAGCAGAATGGCCACCTTGTCCCCTTTGCGGACGCCGCGGGTAAACAGCAGGTTGGCAAACTGGTTGGCTTTATCGTCAAAATCCTTCCAGGTAATTTCCCGGCGGAACTCTTTGCCGGGTTCCGGCTGCATGAGCGCATAGTCCTTCCAGGTAATGCGGCTCTTCTCCTCGTAACGGGGATTAATTTCCACCAGAGCCACTTCGTCGGGGAACTCGCGTGCATTCTTCTCAAGATATTCAAAAATGAGCAACGTCTTCACCTGTCTTTACAGTTAATAATAATAAAAGATATACCCATAGATTTTACGTCTTTAAACTGCTGAAGTCAACCGGAAGCGGACAAATCCGGATGCGCGTTCCGGCACACAAAAAGCGGCTGCCGGCAGAGGGTTCTGCCGGCAGCCGCTGTTCGTTTGTCTTCTTGTTCGGGTCCGGAAAGACCTCCGGCTTAGAAGAACTTGTCGAACCGGCCCTTCTTCTTCCGGTTCCCGGAGCTGCTGTAATTGGATGCGCCCTCCGGGTCGTTGACCGGTTTGTCAATGTACTCTTCGTCGAACTGACGGAGGAGTTCCTTCTGATGGTCGGTGACTTTCTTCGGAACGTCGACCTGTACCGTGACATACTGGTCGCCGTGGACCGGCGAGTGCGCCGGTTTAATGCCGCGGTCCCGCAGACGGAACCGGGTGCCCGGCTGGGTGCCGGACGGCATCTTGTATTTCACCTTGCCGTCCAGGGTCGGGACATAGATGTCGTCGCCGAGCACGGCCTGGGAATAGGTTACTTTCACGTTGCAGAAGACGTCATAGCCCTCTCTCGTAAAGATGGGGTGCGGCTGCAGGTTCACGGCCACATAGACGTCGCCCTGCGGGCCGTTGTTCGGGCCGAAGTTGCCCTTGCCGGGAATGGAGAACATCTGGTTGTCGTCCACGCCGGCGGGGACATCGACGTCAATGTCGACCTTGCGGCGGATCATGCCGAGTCCGTTGCAGCGCGGGCACGGATCCTTGATGATCTGGCCGCGGCCGTGACACTTCGGACACTCCTTACTGGTGGAGAACGTACCGAATGCGGTCCGCTGCTGGCTCATGACCTGGCCGGTGCCGTTACAGTCCGGGCACGTCTCCGGGGAACCGCTCTTGCAGCCGGATCCGTGGCAGACGTCACACGGCTCAATGCGCGGAACGTTAATGGTCTTGTGACAGCCTCTGGCAGCCTCTTCAAAGGTCAGGACCATCCGGGTCTGGATGTCACTGCCGCGCCGGGGCGCGTTCGGGTTGGCCCTGCGCCCGGTGCCTCCGAAGCCGCCGAATCCGCCTCCGCCGAAAATGCTGGAGAAGATGTCGCCAATGTCTCCGAAGTCGCCGGCCTCAAAACCGCCGAATCCGCCGAACCCTCCGGGGCCGCCGCCAAAACTCGGGTCGACGCCGGCATGGCCAAAGCGGTCATACTTGGACTTTTTATCCGGGTCGGACAGGATCTCATAGGCCTCGTTTACTTCTTTGAACTTGGTCTCGGCTTCCTTGTCGTCCGGATTCAGGTCAGGATGATACTTTTTGGCAAGGGACCGGTATGCTTTTTTAATGTCGTCCTCACTGGCGTTCTTGCTGACGCCGAGGACCTCATAGTAATCTCGTTTATCTGCCAAGGCTGTTCGGACCTCATTTCACATCAGGAGCCATGCCCCCGCAAAACGGGAACATGGCGCCTGTTTCATATTGGGTTACCAGTGTAACGGGTTCTGCCCCGTCAGTCAACATCCGTGAAGTTGACATCCTGGAAGTCGCCGTCCGGACCGCCGGTCGGACCGCCTGCGGCGCCGCCGTCAAATCCGCCGCCGAATCCGCCGGCAGGACCATTCGGGTCGCCCTGCGGAGCCTGCTGCGAATAGATCTTCTGGGCCACGTCGTTGAACTTGGACTGCAGCTCGTCCTGCTTGCTCTTGATCAGGTTCATGTCCTGACCCTTGAGCGCTTCTTTCAGGGCGTCAATCTTGGACTGGAGTTCGTCCTTGTCCGCCTGATCCAGCGCGTCGCCGGAGTCGGCGAGGATCTGCTCGCTCTGGAAGGCCATCTGCTCCGCACCGTTGCGGGCGTCGACCTCTTCGCGGCGGGCCTTGTCCTCTTCGGCATACCGCTCGGCGTCTTTCACGGCCTTGTCAATGTCCTCTTTGGACATGTTGGACGAAGCGGTAATGGAAATGTGCTGTTCCTTGCCGGTGCCGAGGTCTTTGGCGGAAACATTGACAATGCCGTTGGCGTCAATGTCGAACGTGACTTCAATCTGCGGCATGCCGCGGCGTGCCGGAAGGATGCCGTCCAGGTGGAACATGCCAATGGACTTGTTGTCCCGGGCAAATTCACGCTCGCCCTGCAGGACGTTAATTTCTACAGACGTCTGGTTGTCGGCTGCCGTGGAGAAGATCTGGCTCTTCTTGGTCGGAATGGTGGTGTTGCGTTCAATCAGTCTGGTGCAGACACCGCCGAGGGTCTCGATGCCGAGGGACAGCGGGGTGACATCCAGAAGGAGAAGGCCCTTGACGTCGCCGCCGAGGACGCCGCCCTGAAGGGCTGCGCCAATGGCAACGCACTCGTCCGGGTTAATGCCCTTGAAGGGCTCTTTGCCAATGTATTTCTGAACAGCTTCCTGGACCGCCGGAATTCTGGACGAACCGCCGACCATGAGGACCTTGTCAATTTCCGAGGTCTTGAGGCCGGAGTCGGACAGGACCTGACGGACCGGGCCCATGGTCTTTTCGACGAGGTCCGCAGTCAGTTCGTTGAACTTGGCGCGGGTCAGGGTCTGCTCCAGATGTTTCGGGCCGGTGGCATCCGCCGTAATGAACGGAAGGCTGATGGTGGAAGTGGTAACGCCGGAGAGTTCAATCTTGGCTTTCTCCGCCGCTTCCTTCAGACGCTGCATGGCCATCTTGTCGCCGCGCAGGTCAATGCCGTCGGTCTTCTTGAACTCGTCGGCAATCCAGTCAATGACGCGCTGGTCAAAGTCGTCGCCGCCGAGGCGGTTGTTGCCGGCCGTGGCCAGAACTTCCTGGACGCCTTCGCCCATTTCAATGAGGGAGACGTCGAACGTGCCGCCGCCAAGGTCGTAGACCATGATTTTCTGGTCCTCTTCCTTGTCAATGCCATAGGCAAGAGCTGCGGCTGTCGGCTCGTTGATGATCCGCTTGACTTCCAGACCGGCAATGCGTCCGGCGTCTTTGGTGGCCTGGCGCTGTGCGTCCGTGAAGTATGCCGGAACGGTAATGACCGCTTCGGTCACTTTGTCGCCCAGATAGGCTTCTGCGTCGGTCTTCAGTTTCTGAAGGATCATGGCAGAAATTTCCTGCGGGGTGAACTGTTTGCCGTCAATGTTGACTTTATAATCAGAACCCATCTGTCTCTTGATGGACGAGACCGTGCGGTCCGGGTTCGTAATTGCCTGCCGTTTTGCAACCTGGCCGACCATGCGTTCGCCGTCTTTGCCGAATGCCACGACCGAAGGGGTCGTTCTTGCGCCTTCTGCGTTTGCAATGACGACGGGTTCGCCGCCTTCAATAACTGCTACGCACGAGTTGGTGGTTCCAAGGTCAATACCTACAATTTTAGCCATAATGAATTCCTCCGTCTTAATTGGACTGTATTTGAATTTTCAGGTTTTGCGAAATGTGCGGGTCAGGGTGCCGTCTAATTGGCCACCTTGACCATGGCGTGCCGCAGGATGCGGTCGCCGAGTTTATACCCTTTCTGGAAGACCTCGACGATTTCGTTGTCGCCGTACTGGTCGTCGTCCACATGCATGACCGCATTGTGGAGGTTCGGGTCAAACGGATCTCCGGGTTTGCCGAAGATTTCCACGCCGGCTTTTTCAAAGACCTCAAGCAGCTGCTTCTGGGTCATTTCCACGCCTTTGCGGAAGTCGTCCGGGGAAGCGTCGGGGCTTTCGAATGCACGCTCGAAGTTGTCGAGCACCGGAAGCAGGCCGCTGTAGGCCGCCGCCGTGGCATCCGCGTAAATGCCCTCTTTTTCCTTGGCCGAACGCTTGCGGAAGTTGTCGTATTCCGCCATGAGTCTGAGGTAGCGGTCCTGGCTCTCCTGGAGTTCTTTGGCCAGGTCGTCAGAGCCGTCCTCTTTCCCACCTGCTGCCGGTTCCCCGGCGGCTTCTTCCGCCGGTTCGGCGGCCGCCTCTTCGGCCTCAGCGTCTTCCGCTTCCGCGGCTTTCGCCGTTTCCGCTTTGACGTCTTCCGCGGCCTTCTCAGCTGCCGGATCCGTCTTCTTGTTCTTCTTTGTGTCGTTCATCTGTTAACATGTCCTCCTCGTACACGTCGGACAGCGTCTTGCTGACAATATCCGACAAATACTTAATACTGGGGATCAATCTGGAATAATCCATCCGGGTCGGGCCAATGATGCCGATGGCGCCGGTTGCCCGGTCACCGATCCGGTAACGGGAAATAATGGTGGTGGAACCGCTGAGTTCCTTGTAGCGGTTCTCACTGCCGATCCGCACCTCAATGCCGGTCTCCGAAGACGGGTCCCCGGAGGACAGCAGCATACCGAGCGGTCCGCTCTGGTGCAGGAAGTTCAGAAGCTCCGGCAGGTTATCCGCATATTCGCGGTAGCCGAGGAGACTCGACTGGCCCTCCAGCCGGACCTGGGACTGGGACGCCTCTTCCGCAAGGTCCGCAATGGCGGAGAACAGCGGCGACAGCGTCAGTGCCTGGGCGCCGAGGGAGGCCACCAGCGTCTGGATCATGACCGTGCCGATTTCGGCAAGCGGCTTGCCCACAAAGGCCTCCGCCACCGTGGAACGGCAGGTTTCCAGAAGAGCCGGCGTCAGTTCCATGTCCGCGCGGCAAGCCTTGCTTTTGAGGATGCCGGTGGAGGTCATGAGAACAATCATGGCCACACGCGGAGAGACGGGAACAATTTCCACGTTCTTAATGACCGCGTGTTCATCCGACGGGGTCGTGGCAACGGCCGCATAGTTGGTGAAGTCCACCAGGGCTTCGCCGGCTTTGGTCAGGAGCGCTTCCGGGTCTCCGGAGCGTTCGTCCACGCCGGCCTCAATCCGCCGCCGGTCCGATTCGCCGAGCTCCGCAACCTGCATGAGGTTGTCCACGTAGTAGCGATATCCGCTCTGGGTCGGAATCCGTCCGGCCGATGTGTGCGGCTGATAGATATAGCCGAGTTTGGTGAGGACTGCCATGTCGTTACGGATGGTTGCCGAAGACACGGATATGTCCAGCTTCGAGAGCAGGGCATTGGACCCGACCGGTTCCCCGGTGGCAATGTACTGTTCCACAATGGCCGCAAGTATTTTTTGTCTGCGGTTCGGAAGCATCCTCTCACCTCTCCCTTCCAGAGTTTAGCACTCAAATGTTTCGAGTGCTAATTGCATATATAATGTACCACCGGTATTTTTAAAAGTCAACCGTTCTCACCAAAAAATTTTCACTTTCCTTCCCCGAGTGCTAAAAAAGACAAGAAAACAACGTAGCTACGTTGTTTTCTTGCCTTGTCTTTATCCGGGATACCGTTCGGAATAGACGATTTCGTCCCCTCCGATGCGGATGATATCCGCCGGTTCCAGCCGTTCCGGTTCCCACATGCGGATCCGCTCTCCGTTGTGGAAGGTTCCGGATTCCGTGTTGAGGTCTTCCACATAATAATGGCCGCGTTCCGGGAAGATCCGGCAGTGTTCCCGCGCCGCATCCGGGTTGTCCGGGAGCAGGATTTCTGCCACGTCGCTGTCCGACCCGGCCACCAGCGGCTCGTCGTCCAGTGTGACCGACACACCGGTCCGTCGGACCGTCAGGACACGGATCTGCCGGGAGCTGCCGTCCTTCGGCCCGTCTGGCGGCGCGAACAGCAGCCAGTCCTCCGCCGGGTCCATGGGTTCGGGATTCGGCGTGCGCGGCGGATGGAGCAGCCGGTTCAGTCTGTTCCGGAACCCCGGTTTCTCTTTTCTTTCCGGTGAAGGACCGCTACTCTTGATTCGGATAGTCCAACTAGACAGACCTTCCGCCAGCGTTTCCGGAGACAGGTCCGGACGGTCCAGTTCCCGGAGCAGTGCACACAGCGCTTCCCGCTCCCCGGCATCTTCGGTACCGGACAGACCGGCGGCCAGGGCCATACGGCAAAACTCCTGCAGAGGGTTCCGTCCCGGGGCAAAGATGCTTTCCCTGCCGGTTCCCCGCAGGACCGGAAGACAGAGCAGGACCAGGGTCCCCGTCTCCGTCCGGACGCGGGCCGAAGACGCCTCCAGCAGGATTTCCTCCGGGGGAATCATGGCAGAGGCAGCCTGCCCCAGCAGAACGGGCAGGTCCTGCAGCACCCGGACGGTGCCGTCCGCAGTGCCCTGTTCGTGCAGCCAGTCCGTCAGCGGACGCGTTCCGGCCGTCGGCAGGCGGATGAGGCAGGTGTTCCGGTCCCGTCGCTCCACGCCGGGTACCGGGAAGCCAAGCAACGGGGTCTGGCAGAGCATCCGGTGAGTCAGAGAATCCAGCTGTTCATCTCCGGACAGCCGGTAACAGATCATGTTGGCATTGGATTCGGCAATCAGGAACAAAAAAGGCACCTCCGCAACGAACGGTCGAGTATTTGACATAAGCGTCTCCGCCCATTCTCTCTCACCGGTCAATTTCTGGCATTTTTTCAACCGTGGCGGTATGCTTGTCGCATTCTAGAATAAACCGACAAGGAGAGAGAAAATGAAAATTTTAATTCTTTCGAATGACACAAAATTCGTGAGTCTGCTTGACCGCACATTGCAGGAGTATATGTTCCGGAAATTCGTTTCTGTGGAAGTGGCCCGGGCCGTCCGGATCCGGGACTATCTGGCTTCGGACGAGGACTATGACGTCGTCATTGTAGACGACGACTTTGAGAAACGGACCTGTATTGAAACCGCCCGTCTTGTCCGCACCAAGGATCCGAAAGTTGCCATCATCATTATTTCCAACAGTCCGGACCGTGTCTACGACTCCTTTTCCGTGCGGGCGCACCGGTTTCTGGTCAAACCGCTGACCCAGAGCAGTATGTACGAAGCCCTGGATGCCTACCGCAAGGACATTATTGCCTACCGGCTCATCATTGTGAAGACGTCGACCGGCTACCAGTCCATTAGTTCCGAGGACATTGTCTATGTGGAGGCCGCTGCCAAGGACAGCATCCTGCATCTGCAGAAAGGCGGGGAGCTCCGGACCGGGACCTCGTTTGCCCAGCTGCTCATTCAGCTGCCGGAAGAGTACTTCTTCCGGACACACAGGTCGTACATAGTGAATATGCTCCATATCAGTGCACTGGATGCCGAGCACATTACGCTCCGTGACGGGACGCGTCTCCCGGTCAGCCGGCGGCGGAAAGTGAACTTTTTCATGGAGTTCAGCAAATTTGCCAGCGGGCACACATTCATCTGATATCAGGCCCATTTTGCCAAGCAGAGAAGCCGTTGTCCAGCCTTTTTCCATGAATGGTTGAATATTTGACTTCAGTGGCATAAGTACCAGCACGAGCGTACCGCTTTCATACGAAAAGGCTGCCTCACATTCCGTGAGACAGCCTTTTTTCATTGTGATGGGGTCCCGGTTCAGCCGGCCGCCGCCGCTTTCAGAGCGTCCGTGCGGTTGGTCTTTTCCCACGGGACATCCAGGTCTTCCCGGCCCATGTGTCCATAGGCGGCCACCTGCTTGAACATGGGACGGCGGAGGTCCAGCGTGTCAATAATGGCGGACGGGCGCAGGTCAAAGACCTTGTCCACCGCAGCGGACAGAGCTTCCGCCGGGACCGTTTCCGTTCCGAAGGTGTTGATCATGACGGATACTGGATGCGCTACGCCGATGGCGTAGGCCAGCTGTACTTCACAGCGGTCCGCAAGACCGGCCGCCACAATGTTCTTTGCCACCCAGCGGGCCGCATAGGATGCGCTGCGGTCCACCTTGGTCGGGTCTTTGCCCGAGAAGGCTCCGCCGCCGTGTCCGCAGTACCCGCCGTAGGTGTCGACAATAATCTTCCGGCCGGTAAGACCGGAGTCTGCTGCCGGACCGCCGACGACAAAGCGCCCGGTCGGGTTGACATAGTATTTGGTGTTCTCATCCAGCAGCTCCGCCGGAATGACCGTTTTGATGACGCTGCGGATCATGTCGCTGCGGATCTGCTCCAGGCTGACATCCGCGCTGTGCTGGGTGGAGAGCACGACCGCTTCAATGCGGACCGGCCGGTTGTCCTCGTCGTACTCGACCGTCACCTGGCTCTTGCCGTCCGGGCGGAGATACGGGAACGTGCCGTCTTCGCGGACTTCCGTCAGTTTCATACTCAGCTTATGAGCCAGGGAAATGGCCATCGGCATCAGTTCCGGCGTCTCATTGCAGGCATAGCCGAACATCATGCCCTGGTCGCCGGCGCCGTTGAGGTCGTACGGATCCACGTCTCCGGACTTGTTTTCCTGGGAATGGTCCACGCCGAGGGCAATGTCGGGCGACTGTTCGTCAATGGCGGTCAGGACGGCGCAGCTGTCCCCGGCAAAGCCGAGGGCCGGGTCGCTGTAACCGATTTCGTTGATGGTGCCGCGGGCAATTTTGGCAATGTCCACATAGGCTTCCGTGCTGATTTCACCCATAATCATGACCTGGCCGGTGGTACAGGTGGTCTCGCAGGCCACACGCGCCATGGGATCCTGTTCCAGAATGGCATCCAGGACGGCGTCGCTGATCTGGTCACAGACTTTGTCCGGGTGCCCCTTGGTAACGGATTCGGAAGTAAAAAAATGATGCATATGGTTCTCTCTTTCTGAAATGTAAAAAAATTATAATTGTTACAATACTTTTCCATAAGAAGCGCCCTCCGGCATATGCCGAAGGGCGTGGATACGACTTATCTTTCGGCAAACACCGCAGGAATTGGCACCTTACCTTCTGGCAGGTTGCCGGACGTCAATGGGCCTGTTCCCTTACGTCACTCTGGATAAGAAAAAGTATTCAATTTACGCTTAAATTCTAGGCGCTGCGGTTCCTTCTGTCAAGCGTTTTTCGCGGTGCCCTTGATCAGCGGGGAAATCCTCTTGTAGATGAGGAAGGTGAAGAGAACATCAATCAGGCCTTTGACCAGCGTGAACGGGACATTGAAGACCAGAAGCGCCTTCGGGAGCGTCGTTACGCTCGGCAGGATGGCGGAATACATGCCGATAATGGCTTCCATCGGCATGCCATAGACTTTGACATAGGCCGGATAGACGAACCAGAGGTTGCTCGGGAAGCTGACCAGAGCCATGACAAGCGCGCCGACGAGCGAGCCGATGAGAGCGCCCTTCTTGTTTTTGCTCTTCTGATAAATGAGGCCGGCCGGAAGGACAAAGAAAGCAGCCAGGATGAAGTTGGACAGTTCCCCGACACCGGCGGAAGAGCCGAACGGCAGATGGATGAGGTTCTTGAGGAACGCCACCAGGACGCCGTACCAGGGGCCCAGTGAGAACGCCGTGAGCAGTTCCGGAAGGTCCGAGAAGTCCAGTTTGATAAAGGACGGAATAATGGGCAGCGAGAACTCAATGTACTGCAGGACCACGGCAATGGCGGTCATAATGGCCGTAACGGTCAGTTTGCGGGCTGCCGGAATGGAGCTCTTGGTATTTGTGGTTGCCATAAAATGATTCCTTCTCTAATTTGTATTTCTTCGGAGTTTTGGGTCAAAAGAAAACGCCCTGTACCGGAGCGGGCACAGGGCATAACAGATGGATTCTGCTCTTCTTTCGTCCGGACTATACCGTCGGTTCCGGAGTTGCACCGGATCGGCCGCCTCAGCGGTTCGCGGACTCATGGCTTTGCCATTCACCGCCGGTGGGGACTTTCACCCCGCCCTGAAGATAGTACAATTATAGGCTTCTGCCCATAAGGTGTCAATTCTCAGTTTTGTCGCATTTCCGTCCGGAATCGACATCCACTTTCCGAATGTCCAAATTGGATGCGGAAAGATTGGAGACTTCACAAATGGAAAAGAAGAAGGGCTGTCTTTTATAATGAAGATGGATGTTTTAGGAAAAAAGGAGGTACCCCTATGTCCCTTCGCGAAGATGCAGAAATCATTATACAGGATTCCATTAAAGCCGTTCTTCCGGACGAGGCCGTCGGCCGTGCCCTCAAGGACCGGACGTTCCCCGGCAAGGTCGTTCTGGTCTCCATCGGCAAAGCCGGCTGGCAGATGGCCAAAGCCGCCTATGACGTCATGGGAGACCGCATAGAGGACGGCATTGTCGTCACCAAGTACGACCATGTCAAAGGCCCCATCGGCAACTTCGAACTCGTGGAAGCCGGCCACCCGGTCCCGGACGAAAACTCCTACCTTGGCACGCAGAAGGCCATTGACCTGGTCTCCGGCCTGACCGCGGACGACACGGTCCTGTTCCTCATCTCCGGCGGCGGTTCGGCACTCTTTGAGAAACCGCTCATTCCGGCGGATGACCTCGACGCACTGACCAAGGAACTCCTTGGCAGCGGCGCCGCCATTACCGAGATGAATACCATCCGCAAACGCATGTCCGCCGTCAAGGGCGGCAAGTTCGCCAAACTCTGCGAACCGGCTCAGGTCTACGCCATTGTCCTCAGTGACATCATCGGCGACCCGCTTGATATGATTGCTTCGGGGCCGGCCTACCCGGACTCGTCCACCTGCGCCCAGGCCCATGCCATTGTCCGGAAATACAAACTGACCCTGACCGACCAGATGAAGGAACTCCTGGACCAGGAGACGCCCAAAGAGCTGACCAACGTGGAGACCGTTATCAACGGCAGTGTCCGGGAACTCTGTGAGGCGGCGGCCGCGTCGGCAAAGAAGCTCGGCTATGAGCCGGTCATGCTCACCGACAGTCTGGACTGTGACGCCAAGGAGGCCGGCAGTTTCCTGGCCGCCATTGCCCGCAGCCACCAGAACGACGGCAAGAGCCTGGCGTTCCTCGCCGGCGGCGAAACGGTCGTCTCCCTCAAGAAATTCAACGACGGCGTCAAGCGCTCCGGCGGCCGAAACCAGGAAATTGCCCTGTCGGCTGGCCTCGGCATCTGCAGCTGCACGGACACCGCCATCTTCAGTATTGGCAGTGACGGCACCGACGGACCGACGGATGCGGCGGGCGGCTACGTGGACAACACCACCATCCTGCCCGACGGAATGGAACCGGCAGACGGCCGCCTGACCAACGACGAGGCCTCCCTCTATCTCTGTGAGAACAACGAGTACCCGGCGCTCAAACGCACCGGCGGCCTCATCTTCACCGGCGCCACCGGGACCAACGTCAATGACGTCTCGGTCATCCTCATCAAGCGCTGACCAAAGCAAAAAAAGAACCGCCCGAAGGCGGTTCCTTTTTTCATGACTTTATAACATTTGGAGCAGGTCCAGCGGCGTCTCCGCATAGACCGCTGCGCCGGCTGCCTCCAGCTCCTTCCGGGTGCGGAACCCCCAGAGTGCGGAGATGCAGGCAATGCCCGCGTTCTTTGCGGTTTCCAGATCCACTTCGGAGTCCCCGATATAGACCGTGGTCTCCGGATCCGCATCCAGCTGATTCATGGCGAAGAGGACGCTGTCCGGAGCAGGTTTGCGGGCAAACTCCGGGCGGTCTCCGACGGCCACCGGCAGGCGGAAGAACTTGTTGTTCAGATCCTGCACGGCGAAGTCAATCTTGTTGGAGACAAGCGCCGTCCGGATGCCCCGTTCCGCTAACACAGCCAGGAGTTCCGGAATGCCGTCGTACGGAACCGTGGTGTCAAATTGACAGTCCGCATAATGCTTTTTGAATGCGCCGATCAGCTCCTCAAACTGCGGATTGTCTTCCCCGCCGGGAACCGACTCCCGCATGAGAACACGGGTGCCGTTGCCGACCGCCAGACGGATGTCCTCTCTGGAGCGCTCCGGGTAACCGAACTCCGCAAGGGCCCGGTTGACCGCGGTGCGGAGGTCCGCCAGTGTATCCAGCAGCGTGCCGTCCAGGTCAAAGATTATGGTGTTCCAGGAACTCATACTTTGGCGCTGTGCTCCTTCAGAAGACGGTATTTCTCATCCCACAGTTTCTGGGACAGGTCGACGTAGTAGTTGTGCGGGTGCTCAAAACGGGTGACCTCTTCCCAAAGCGTGTCAATCTGAGACAGGCAGTACTTCTGCAGCTCGGGCAGCGGTTTCGGCTCGTAGACGCATTCGCCGTGGACGAAGATGGGCTCGAGGAGTGCGCGGCACTCGTAGTTCTCGAGCGTCTTCTGCTTCCAGGTGTAGTCCGGGTCGAAGAGCAGGTACGGGGAGCCGTCCGGTGCCGGTTCGTCTGCCATGGCAATGACGTCCGCTTCGGCTTTGCCGGTCTCCTTGTCGTAGAGACGGTAGACCCACTTGCTGCACGGGTTGGTAATCTTGGTGACGTTTTCCGAAATCTTGATCTTCGGAATGACGTTGCCGTCCTCGTCCTCAATGCCGGACAGCTTGTAGACGCCGTCCATGACCGGGCTGCTCGACGAGGTGATCATGCGCTCGCCGACGCCGAACGAGGTAATTTCGGCGCCCTGGTCCAGCATGTCGCCGATGAGGTATTCATCCAGCGAGTTGGAGGCCACAATGCCGCAGTCCGGGAATCCGGCTTCGTCGAGCATTTTGCGGGCCTTCTTGGACAGGTAGGTAATGTCGCCGCTGTCAATGCGGATGCCGGCCGGACGGAAGCCGCGCGGAACGACTTCGCGGTTGAACGCTTCAATGGCGTTCGGAATGCCGGACTTGAGAACGTTGTATGTGTCCACCAGCAGGGTGCAGTTCTGCGGATACTCTCTGGCATAGGCCAGGAACGCATCCAGCTCGGTCGGGAACATCTGGACCCAGCTGTGCGCCATGGTGCCGAGGGCGGGAATCTTGTAGTCCCGGCCGTCAATGGTGCAGGCCGTGCCGACGCAGCCGCCAATGTAGCTGGCGCGGGCGCCGTAGATGGCAGCCGTCGAGCTCTGGGCGCGGCGGGAGCCGAATTCCATGACCGCACGTCCTTCGGCCGCCCGGACAATGCGGTTGGCCTTGGTGGCGATGAGGCTCTGGTGGTTAATGATGAGCAGGATCATGGTCTCGAGGAACTGACCCTGGATGACCGGTCCGCGGACCTTGACAATGGGTTCGTTCGGGAAGATGGGCGTGCCTTCCGGAATGGCCCAGACGTCGCATTCGAACTTGAAGTTGCGGAGATAGTCCAGGAATTCGTCGTCGAATCCGCGGGTCTTCAGATAGGCCAGATCCTCTTCCGTAAACTTCAGTTTCTTCAGATAATCCACGACCTGTTCCACACCGGCCATAATGGCAAAGCCGCCCTGGTCCGGAGTGTGGCGGTAGAACATATCATAGTAACCAATGGTGTCTTTGAAACCGTTCTGGAAGTAACCGTTGGCCATGGTCAGTTCGTAGAAATCGGTGAGCATGGTCAGGTTCAGATTACTGTCGAAATAACTCATAATATCACCTGTCGTTTCCCCTAAAAAGGTGGTTTTTCGGTTCCCTGACAGTATACCATTTTCCGCAAAACAGTCAATTTTGCCAAGGTTTTAACAACTTTGGGAACGTCTTACATCAAATGCCGGCAATTGCCGCAACCATCCCGCGTGAAAACCGGTTGAATTCCGGACAGGTGTAGTCTATAATCAATTTGTCTTTTTGGAAATTATCGTTTACTATAGTTGTGTATATAGAAGGAGAACATTTCATGAGAACTCGCGAACAGCATCGGGGAACCAAAAACATGTGCGGCATGCGCATTGAGCGGCTGCGCCGGGAAAAGGGCCTGCTTCAGAAGGACATTCTGGAGTCGCTTGCCATGCAGGGCGTCCCCATGACCAGCCCCGTCTTTTCCAAGATTGAAGGGCAGCACCGCGCCATCTATGACTATGAACTCCTTGCCATTGCCAACACCCTGGACGTCTCGGTCGACGAACTGCTCGGCCGCGGCGAAGACGAAGCGGAGACCAATACAGTATGAACGGCAAGCCCCTAAAAGAGAAGGCGCTTCTGTGCCTCAAATTATATCTGGCTTTCTTCAAGATCGGCCTCTTCACGTTCGGCGGCGGATATGCCATGCTGCCCATGCTGGAGAGGGAGTGTGTGGACCACTATGGCTGGACGGACCGGGAGGAACTTCTGGACATCTTTGCCATGGGGCAGTGCACACCGGGCGTCATTGCGGTCAACACCGCCACGTTCCTCGGCCGTAAGACAGCCGGATTTTTTGGTGCCCTTCTGGGCACGCTGGGCGTCATTACCCCCAGTATTATAATCATTACCATTATTGCTGCCGTCCTGCAGAACTTTGCGGATCTGGCACCGGTGCAGCACGCCATGGCGGCCGTCCGCTGCGCGGTCACGGCGCTCATCTTTGCCAGCGTCATCAAGATGGTCCGCTCGTCCATCAAAACGGCGGCGCAGGTCGTGCTGCTGATCCTGGCGTTCCTGGCCGTTGCCATCTTCGGCGCCTCGCCGGTCGTCGTGGTCATTGCGGCCGCGGTCTACGGGTTCTTCTTCACGAACCTCTCCAAAATGGAACAACAGGAGGACACGAACCATGCCTGACCTCCTGCTTCTCTGTCTGAACTTTATCCGCGCCGGCCTCTTCGCCTTCGGCGGCGGCCTGGCAACGCTCCCCTTCTTAACGGAAATGTCCGCGGAGCACCCGGACTGGTTCTCCCGCGCCGACCTTGCCAACATGGTGGCCGTCTCCGAGTCCACGCCCGGTCCGCTGGGCATCAATATGGCCACTTACGTCGGGTACCATACCCACGGGATTGCCGGCGCCATCCTGGCCCCGCTCAGCCTGACGCTGCCCTCGTTCCTCATTGTCCTTCTTCTGGCCGGCCTCTGGCAGAAGTACAAGAACCATGAAACGGTCCGCAAGGTCTTCGGCGGCATCCGGCCGGCGGCCATCGGCCTCATTCTCTCCGCCGGGTTCTCGGTCTTCCTGATTGCCCTGTTCCCGGGGTACGAGAGCTTCCACGGACTGTTCGCCCATTTCGACTGGAAATGCGCCCTGCTGTTCGCCGTCATCATGGCGGCCACACAGGTTCCTAAATTCAAAAAACTCCACCCGCTCGTCTACATTGCCGCGGCCGCGGTCATCGGCATTGTATTCCATTTCTGAGGTGAAGGTATGACAGAACTCACATTGGAGGACCGCCGGGAACGTGCGGTCCTCTGCGGTATAGACACCGGCGCCTACGACGCGGAAAGCTCCATGGAGGAACTCCGGGAGCTGACGCGGACGGCCGGGGCCGACGTGGCAGCCGAGGTTTTGCAGAGCCGTGAATCGCCCGACTCCGCCCTCTACCTCGGCGAGGGAAAACTGCAGGAAGTCCTGGACTTCGTACGCGGCCTGGAAAACAGCCCGGACGCCGTGGACCTGCTCATCTTCGACGACGAGCTCTCCCCCTCCCAGCTGCGGAACCTGGAGAAACGCACCGGCCTGCGCGTCGTGGACCGCACCATGCTCATCCTGGACATCTTCGCGGGGCGCGCCCGCTCCCGGGAGGGCAAACTCCAGGTGGAACTGGCGCAGCTGCAGTACCGGCTGCCCCGCATTGGCGGCCAGGGTCTGGCCCTGTCCCGTCTCGGCGGCGGCATCGGCACCCGCGGACCCGGCGAGAGCAAACTGGAGAGCGACCGCCGCCACATCCAGCGCCGCATTACCGCCATCCGCCGGGAGCTGAAGCAGGTGGAAAAGCGCCGTTCCACTCTGCGGAGTTCCCGCGCGCGCCGCGGCGTCCAGTCCGTGGTCCTGGTCGGGTACACGAACGCGGGAAAATCCACGCTCATGAACCAGCTCACCGACGCCGGCGTCCTGACCGAGGACAAGCTGTTTGCCACACTGGACCCGACTGCCCGGGCCCTCCGCCTGCCGTCCGGCCGCACCGTCATGCTCATTGACACTGTCGGCCTGATCCGCCGTCTGCCCCACCAGCTGGTGGAAGCGTTTCACTCCACATTGGAAGAGGCAGCAGCGGCCGATGTCATTCTCAACGTGTGCGATGCATCCTCTCCCGAGTGCGACGAGCACCTCCGCGTAACACAGGATCTTCTGTCGGAACTCGGCGCCGCCGGCATTCCGACCATTCCCGTGCTCAACAAGTGTGACCTCGTGGTCCGCCCGGACCTCATTCCGGCCACCAAGGAAAAGGTCTGCATTTCCGCCCTGCGCGGCACCGGCCTCACGGCCCTGCTGGAGGCGGTGGAAGATGCCCTGCCCGGGACGCGGCTCCGCTGTACCTTCCGGTTCCCGTTTGCCGAACTTGCAAGGGTCTCGGAGCTCCGGGAAGACGGGGTCGTCTATGCGGAGTCCTATGAGGACGACGGACTGGTCCTGGACATCCTCTGCAGCGCCGCGCTGGCGAAGAAACACGAAGCCTTCCTCGAGGAGACGGACCACTCGTAAACATTGAAAAAGACTGTCTCACAGATTCGCGTGAGGCAGTCTTTTTTGTTTTTGTTCATTCCTCCGCGGGGAGGAAGTGCAGATCGACAATTTCGCAGGGGTTGCCGATCCGGGGAATCAGCGGGGTCAGGGTGTTGGCCAGCCCGGCGCTGACGATCATGTTTCCGTACCGGCCGTGCGTATACTTCGGGAACAGCCCCTGCCCGGGCGCATAGACGCCGCGGTCCCAGAACCGGAACTGCCCGCCGTGTGCATGGCCGGACAGAATGAGGTCCAGGTCCCGGTCTTCCAGATGCTGCTTTTTGTAGTACTCGGGATGATGGCACAGGAGGACCCGGAAGCCATCCGCCTGTTCCAGCGAGGACAGCCAGCCGGTGGGCGCCATGGAGGTCTGGCCGCCGATGGCAAGGTCCCCGAACCGGATGTACCGGTTGTTAAGGACCGTGACGCCGCAGGCCTCAATGTCCGGCGCTTTTAGTTTCGGGAACTTGATTTCATGGTTCCCGAACGAGAAGTAGCACGGGGCCACCGTGGAAATGGACCGCAGGAACGGTTTGACCCGCCGGTACGTCCGGCGGTGCCGGTCCACGAGGTCTCCGGCAATAAGGATCAGGTCCGGATGCAAGCTCCGGACCTGTTCCACAATGTCTTCAAACGGTTTGTTGTGCAGGTCCGTCAGCAGTACGGCACGGAGCGCATGCGTAATGGACGGAGATGCAATGTCATAACGGGTAATCAGCATAGGGGTCCTCTCAGTGGTTGGCGGCTCCTGCATACGTAATGGGGTCGTAGAAGAAGCGGAGCGCCGCAATGGAGGCTGCGCCGAACGAGTAGACGTCAC
>ONLO01000164.1 GCA_900318715.1 uncultured Eubacteriales bacterium
GCCATGGCAAAGCCGACGGTCATGACCGTGAACATGTGGATGACCTGGCTGCCGGCGGCTACGGCCGTAATGACCGCGGCACCGGTGAACCGGCCAATGAAGTATAAGTCCGCCAGGCCGTAGAGGGCCTGCAGAAAATAGGCTAAGAAGTACGGCGGAGAGAAGGTGCGGATGTTCGAGAGCACACTTCCCCGGGTAAGGTCCTGCTGCATATGGGTAAGTCCGCCTTTCCGGTTGAAATTGCAAAGATAAATCATTATAATACATTAACAATTCGTTTGACCAGACCTTTGTCGTTACAGGAGGTGAACGCATGGAAGACATCAAAACCATTTTTGCATCCAACCTTGCCGCGCTGCGGACGGGCCGTCAAATGACCCAGGCGGAGCTGGCCGAACAGCTGAACTACTCGGACAAGGCGGTGTCCAAATGGGAGCGGGGAGAGTCCATTCCGGACGCCGCCGTTCTCAAGGAAATTGGGACCCTGTTCGGTGTCTCCATGGACGAGCTCCTGACGGACCCGGAGACGCTGGCTCTGGAACGGGCGGCTGCGTACCGCCGGGAACCCACGGAAGAAGAGAAACAACAGGCCCGTGCCAAGCACCGGCTCATTCAGGGCATTGTCCAGAGCGGCATCTGGCTGGCCGCCGCGCTGGTGGTGGTCATCCTCCGGCTGACGCTCCACACCGTGTTCTGGCAGATCTTTGTCTTCACGTTTCCCGTTTCGGCCCTTATGGCCATCATCTTCACCTCCGTCTGGGGAGACCATAAGTCCGTGCAGAACGCCGTCCACGTAACGCTGTTCGTGCTGGGGCTCCTGTCCGTTGTCTATGTCATCTTCCGGGCGCACAACCCCTGGCAGCTGTACCTGCTGATGGTTCCGGCCCTGTTCGTCATCTTCTTCAGCTTCCGGCTGTACTCGTTCCGGGAGCGGAAAACTGCCGACCCGGCGTACCGGGCACAGCGCGAGCAGGAGAAGGCGGCCAAACGGGCAGAAAAAGAGGCCCGGAAGGCCAAAGAGCGCGCGGCCAAGCGGGCGAAGAAGGAGGGAACGCCATGATTCTTCTGATCCTGGTCCTGTCGTTCTTTGCGTTCTGCGCCTTCATTGCCACCGCGGTCAACGTCCTGTACCGGCACTCGGAGAAGGAAATCCTCCGCCGGGAACAGCCGCACGAGTCCTACCGCTGGTACGCGCAGATGCCGAAAGAGACGTACACGGTCTCCGGTTACGCAGACTATCCGCTTCACACGGAGTATCTTCCGGCCGAAGGGGAGTCCGACCGCTTTGTCATCATTGTCCACGGCTACGCGTACAACCGGCTCGGAAGTCTGAAATACGCAGAACTGTTTCACAAGCACGGCTTCCACTGCATCATCTACGACAACCGCGGCCACGGGCTGAACCGCAAGACCTACTGCACGTTCGGCATCCGGGAGTCCAGGGACCTGATGGCGGTCATTGAAGACACGTACCGCCGGTACGGGCCGGACATCCACATTGGGCTCCATGGAGAATCCATGGGCACCGGCACGGTCCTGGCGCTTCTGCAGTACCAGCCAAACATTGACTTCGCCGTCTGTGACTGCGGCTTCGGAGACCTGGAACCGGTCCTTAAGAACAAGCTCTGGCAGAACATGCGGGCGCCGGCATGGCTGCTGAAACCGGTTTCCGCGGTCAACCGGCTCCTGTACGGGTTTTCCTACCGGAAAGTCAAACCCATTCAGTATCTTCCGGACAACCGTATTCCGCTCTGCTTCATGCACGGCACGGCGGACGACTACATTGACGTCTCCCAGAGCAAGGCCATGTACGAGGCCAACGGCGGCTACGGCGAACTGCACCTGTACCCGGGGGCCGGCCACGCCATGGCGCTGCTGTCCGACCCGGCGCGTTATGAGACAGAACTGTTTGAATTTGTTGAAGAAGTTCCCGGCTGAGGCCGGGAACTTCTTTTTTTCGGGGTGTGCCTGTAGTATAATTGTCTGGGAAAATAAATCAACTCTGCAGGAGGAAACACAAATGAAAAAGATTGGAAAACGGATCCTGTCACTGGTACTGGTCCTGGCCGTCATGCTCACCATGACCCTGATCCCGTCCCTGGCAGCATCCAACGGCAGCAAACTCAGCCAGAGCACGGTCCGTGACATCCGGAAAATGGGTGTGGACGGTTTTGCCCGGTTCATTGCCTGGTTTACGACCAATGCGCCCCAGAATATTCCCCCGGAACTCTCGGAGATCCTGGAACAGACGCCGGTGGAAACCTTCTCGGACAATGCCTTTGACAAGGAGACCTTTACCCTGACGTCGTTTGACGGCACCCATCTGAAATGTTACTGGTACAAGACCCCGAACGGCTGCAAATGGGACGGCAAAAACCATGTTGTCATCATTGCCCACGGCTTCCAGGTCGACCACATGGGAGTCGTCATGTTCCTTCCCATGTTCCTGGATGCCGGTTATGATGTCATCCTGTTTGACCAGCGTCAGGCCGGCGCGTCCGACCGCGTCAAATGCACCATGGGTGTCAACGAGTCCCGGGACGTCGGAGAACTGGCCAAATGGGTCCGCAAAGAATACGGTCAAAATGTCGTTTTAGGCCTGAAAGGTCATTCCATGGGTGCGGCCACCGTTTGCCAGTATGCGCCGAACGACCCGGATCTTGCCTTCCTCATTGAGGACTGCGGCTACA
This sequence comes from uncultured Eubacteriales bacterium, assembly GCA_900318715.1. Classification (GTDB taxonomy): domain Bacteria; phylum Bacillota; class Clostridia; order Oscillospirales; family Acutalibacteraceae; genus RUG420. The sequence continues at coordinate 2,691 of ONLO01000164.1, forward strand.
CCAGTATGAAAAACCTGGCCAAATATCTCCAGAAGAGCTACTTCCCGTTCGTGCCGTTCAAACCGTTCTACCGTCTTGCCAATCAGTATGCAGCGGTAGGGAAGGTCAGTTATGACGACGCCAATGCGCTGAACGCCATCCGGAAACTGGACCCGGAGGTCCCGGCTCTCTTTATCCACGGCGGAAACGACACGTTCATTCCGACGTTTATGGTCAACGACTTCTACCGCGCCAAACGCGGCATCAAAGAGAAATGGATCTGCCCGGGCGCCGGTCACGACCAGAGCTGGCTCTTCGGCATTGCCAAATACCGGTCGGTCGTCTATGAATTCCTGTCCCATAACGGTCTGATGAAACGCTGACCGCTGGTCCATCCGCATTTCCCAAAAAGCCCGCCGGCAGACTTCTGTCCGACGGACTTTTTTTGCAAAAGACCCTTGCGGGAACGGCGTTCCTCTTGTATAATAGACAGGACACTTTAACGCCTAAAAGCGTTAAAACTTTAAAGTGGTGCGGTGCGAAAGCGTGCGCCACAATCCATTTCGGGGGAGAAGAACTCTTATGGCAATTAAAATCATTCTTCTGGTCCTGTTCTTCGGTGTTATGATCACCGTCGGACTGCAGACCCGGAAACACAGTACCAACGTGGCCGGCTTCGTGCTCGGCGGACGCAACGTCGGTCCCTGGCTGACCGCCTTCGCGTTCGGTACGTCCTACTTCTCGGCGGTCATCTTCGTCGGTTACGCCGGCCAGTTCGGCTGGAACTTCGGTGTGGCCTCCACGTGGGTCGGCCTCGGCAACGCCTTCATCGGCTCGCTGATGGCCTGGGCCATCCTCGGCCGCCGGACCCGCATTATGACCCAGCACATTGACGCCAAAACCATGCCGGAATTCTTCGGAAGACGGTACCAGTCGCGGAAACTGAAGGTTCTTGCATCGATCATTACCTTCGTCTTCCTCATCCCGTACACGGCGTCCCTCTTCAACGGCCTGTCCCGCCTCTTTGAAATGGGCTTCCACATTCCGTACTACATCTGCGTCATTGTCATGGCCGTTCTGACCGGGTTCTACGTCGTCCTCGGCGGCTACATGGCAACTGCGGTCAACGACTTCATCCAGGGCATCATCATGCTCTTCGGCATTGTGGCCGTGGTCGTTGCGGTCCTGAACCAGCACGGCGGCCTGATGAGTTCCATGAATGCCCTTGCCAACATGGAGTCGCCCGTCATGACCGGCGCCTATGCCTCGTTCTTCGGCCCGGATCCCGTGGCGCTTCTGGTCGTTATCCTTCTGACGTCCCTCGGCACCTGGGGCCTGCCCCAGATGGTCGGCAAATTCTATGCCATCCGCAACGAGGGCGACATTAAAAAGGGAACCATCATCTCCACGTTCTTTGCCATTGTCGTGGCTGGCGGCTGTTACTTCAACGGCGGCTTCGGACGGCTGTTCCTGACCCAGGAGCAGGTGGATGCCAGCGGCTTTGACGCCATTGTCCCGGCCATGCTGTCGAACCTGCCGGACGTCCTCATTGCGGTCGTCCTGGTCCTGGTCCTCTCGGCCTCCATGTCCACGCTGTCTTCGCTGGTCCTGACCTCCAGCTCCACGCTGACGCTCGACTTCATTGACCCGCTGCGCAAGGATGCTCTGACGGAGAAGTCCAAACTGACCCTCATGCGGATCTTCGTGGTCGTCTTCATTGCCGTGTCGGCGGTCATTGCCATCTTCCAGGCCAGATCCCACGTCACGTTCATTGCCCAGCTCATGGGTATTTCCTGGGGCGCCCTGGCCGGTGCCTTCCTGGCGCCGTTCCTCTATGGCCTCTACTGGAAGCGCACGACAAAGACCTCCGTTTATGTCTCGTTCTGCTACGGCGTGGTCCTCATGCTCCTCCAGCTCTGCGTGTCGCTCGGCCTCTTCACCGTGCCGGGAGCCTTCCTGCAGTTCATCTTCCGCAACTCGCTGTATTCCGGCGTGTTCGCCATGCTGACCTCCCTGGTCCTTGTCCCGCTCATCAGCATCTGCACGAAGTCCGTGCCGAAGAAAGTGGACAAGATGTTCGACTGCTACGAAGTGGTCCGTCCGGTCCGTGTCTCCACCTCGCTTGGTAACCTTATGGAGAACGACGACGACCTTCGCGGCGAACCCATTCCGGAAGACTGAGAAAGCGCACAGGTAAGCCAATCCTACCGGGAGTAGAGTGGCATTCTACCGATTATCCACCCCGTTCCCGAACCCGTAGGTGGCGGTTCCGCTGCCCTCCGGGTAAACTGAATATGCAAGCGGCTGCGGGTCCTTGCAGGCCCGCAGTCTTTTTATCCAACAGGAGGGACTACACCATGGCAGACTACGTGCTTACCTGCTGTTCCACGGCAGACCTGACGAAGGAACATTTTGAGGAACGGGACATTCATTATGTCTGTTTCCATTATTATCTGGACGGCAAGGAATACCCTGACGACCTCGGCCGGTCAATGCCGTTCCACGAGTTTTACCAGAAGATGTCGGCGGGAGCCATGACCCGTACCTCGCAGGTGAATGTGGATGAATTCATTGCATTTTTCAAGCCGTTCCTGGAGGAGGGGAAGGACATCCTGCATGTGACGCTTTCGTCCGGCCTCTCCGGTGTCCGGAACTCGGCAATGACGGCAAGGGACTACCTGCTGGAGCAGTTCCCCGGCCGGAGTATTGTCATTGTGGATTCGCTGGGCGCTTCGTCCGGCTACGGACTGCTGATGGACAAACTGGCGGATCTGCGCGATGCAGGGTCCAGTCTGACCGAAGTGGCGGACTGGGCGGAGCGGAACAAGCTCCGTCTCAACCACTGGTTCTTTTCGACGGACCTGACGTACTACATCCGCGGCGGGCGCATTGGGAAAGTGTCCGGCTGGTTCGGCACGGTCCTCCGGATCTGCCCGCTTCTCAATATGGACAACGTCGGGCACCTGGTCCCGCGGTTTAAACTCCGCGGCAAGCAGGCGGTCATCAAAGCCATTGTGGACCAGATGGAGGAGTGCGCGGACGGCGGGCTGAAGTACGACGGGAAGTGCTACATTTCCATGTCCGACTGCCCGGAGGATGCGCGTGCCGTGGCGGACCTGGTGGAATCCCGGTTCAAAAAGCTGAACGGCAAGGTGGAAATCTACGACATTGGCACCACCATTGGCAGCCACACCGGACCCGGAACCGTAGCGCTGTTTTTCTGGGGCCGGGAACGGGCGGAATAACGTCAAAAAAGTCTTGCATTTTGCCTTTGTTGATGCTAATATATTCGTGCTGTATCTGAGACAGAGACCGCTCTGTCGTAAAAAAAGGAGGTGCCGACACATGGCAAAATGCGCTTACTGTGGCAAGGAAGTCAAGTTTGGAAACAAAATTTCCCATTCCCACAGACGTTCCAACCGCGCCTGGAAACCGAACCTCATGCGGGTCAAGGTCATTGAAAACGGAACCCCGAAACGGGTCTATGTCTGTTCGCGTTGCCTGCGTTCCGGAAAGGTTACCCGTGCCGTCTGACCTCCAACAGTCTTGAAAGCATCCTGCTTTCGAGTTTGTTGTAGCGGAATTGTGTAATGGTAGCACGACAGACTCTGACTCTGTTTGTTGGGGTTCGAATCCCTATTCCGCTGCCAAAAGGACTCTGATTCTTACGGAATCAGAGTCCTTTCTTTTTTTCGCTTTGTCAGGCTATAATAAGGTGTATCCATTGCTTTTGGAAGAAACGGAGAAGAACCATGAATAAAATGAAAAAACGGCGTGACCGGGAACTGCCGTACATTTCCAACGGCCCGGTTCTGGCCGAGCAGTTCCGGTCCAAAGTGCTCCTGAACTGGTTCAACCGGTCTCTGCCGTTCAACGTGCCGAAGGAATACCTCATTTTTAAACTCCTCGGACTTAAACACGGCAGGAACACCATCATAGAGCCGCCGTTCCGGTTCGACTACGGTTCCCATATTGAACTCGGGGACAACTTCTACGCGAACAGCGGCTGCACCATAATTGATGTTGCCAAGGTGACCATCGGCGACAATGTCATGTTCGGGCCCGGGGTTGCCATTATGACGGCGGGCCACCCCATCCATCCGGCCGTCCGGAATACCAGATACGAATACGGCATTGCCATTACCATCGGGGACAACGTCTGGATCGGGGCCAATGCCGTGGTGCTGCCCGGCGTCCGGATCGGGGACAATACCGTCATTGGCGCCGGCAGCGTGGTGACGAAGGACATTCCGTCCGGCGTTGTTGCCGTCGGGAACCCCTGCAAACCCATCCGGGACATAACCGATGACGACATGCAGTTTTACTTCAAAGACCGGCGCTTCGACGAAGAGGCGTGGGCGGATATCCGGAAGAAGCTGAATCGCAAATGACGCAAAACGGAAGGGGAGGAATACCCATGAGCAACCGGCAGTTCCGGCTGGGCCTCTGCCAGCTGATGTCCCGGACGGACAAGGAAGAGAATATGCAGCGCGCCGAAGCCATGGTGCGGGAAGCGGCGGCCGGCGGTGCCTCCGTGGTCGTCCTGCCGGAAGTCTTCCAGTGCCCCTTCGGACACGAATACTTTGAACCGTATGCCGAACCGCGCGGCGGGGAGAGCATGCGGCGCATGGCACAGTGGGCGAACGAGCTCGGCATTGTCCTCGTCGGCGGCAGCCTGACCGAACAGGACGGGGACAAACTCTACAATACCTGTTATGTCTTTGACCGGGACGGGTCCCTTCTGGCGGATTACCGGAAAATCCATATGTTTGACGTGGACATTCCCGGGAAAGTTTCCTTCCGGGAGTCCGACTCCTTTGCGTCCGGCGAAGACATCTGCGTGTTCGACACGGACGTGGGGCGCATGGGCGTGGCCATCTGCTACGACCTCCGCTTCCCGGAACTCATGCGGGCCATGGCCAGGCGCGGCGCGGAAGTCATCCTGCTGCCCGCAAAGTTCACGACCCCGACCGGGGAGGCCCACTGGGACCTTCTGACCCGGGCGCGGGCGTTGGACAATGAGCTGTTCTTTGCCGCCGTCTGCGCGGCGCGGGACCCGAAGGGCCAGTGCTACGGGCACTCGCTGGTGGCCGGACCGTACGGCGACATCAAGGCGTCCTGTGACGAGGGCGAAGCGGTGCTGCTCTGTGACATTGACCTCTCCGAAGTAGACCGGGTCCGGGAGCAGATTCCGGCCTTCCGGACGCTGCGGGACGACCTCTATCCGGTGGCCGACTGAGCCCTGACTCTGTTTTGCGCTGCCACTTTGTGATACAATAAACGGCATACAACATTTATATTGGAGGAACACTTGAATGAAGGTTATGAAGAAAGCGCTGTCGCTCCTGCTGGCAGTCTCCTTGATGGTTTCTCTGTTCACCATAGGGGCATCGGCCAGAACCACGACCAAATACCAGGGCAAGTCCCTGGTCATCCTGGGCGACTCCATTGCCGCCGGCTTCGGTCTCATGCCGGGCTCCAACGACATGTTTACACAGATTTTCCGGATGCCGCACGGCGAGTTCGTGGAGAAGTCCTGGGCCAAACAGATCCGGGACCAGTTCGGATTCAGCCAGGTCACTTCCGTCAACCTCTCCCGCAACATGTGGAGAACCGACGAGTACCTGCGGGTCCTCGACCCGGCCTTTGAGGACAACCTCTGTGAACCGGAAAACGCCATGGACCAGTACATCAGCGACTACCTGATGTTCTTCTCCGAACTGACCAAACCGGGCGACACCATAAAGCTGTCCCGGGACATTCAGCAGGCCATCCGGCAGGCGGATGTCCTGGTCTTCTCCCTCGGCAGCAATGACATTTTGACCTATGCCATCTGCAAGCCGCTCATGCTTCCGTTTTACCAGGTCTTCGGCCGCCAGGCGGCCGTGGCGCTGGCAACGGTGACCCAAATGGAACTGAAGACCCTGGACTCGGCGGAGGACCTGGCCAAGTTTGCGCTCGGCACGCTGAATTCCCCCGACCTGGAGAGCTGCGTCTGGGAAGGCGTCGCCTCGTTCAAGCAGAACTACAACCGCCTGCTGGGCATCATCTACGCGCTGAACCCGGATGTCAAGATCTACGCCATGGGCATTACCCAGCCGTTCAAAGACATGATGTTTGCGCCCGGCATACCGGCCCAGCTGTTCCCGCGTCTGAATGTGGAAGTCATTGCGGATGTCCGGAATTACATTACCCAGAAGAACCGGTACCGGAACCGCGTCACCTACATTGACTGCAGCGACGTCGGCGGATACTATTTCCCGGACGTCATCAACCCCATGTTCTTCCTGCGGTTCATTGTGGCGGTCCATCCGGACGAAGCCGGACACCGCCGGATTGCACAGCATGTGGCGGCAGCCCTGGAAGCTGGCTAAGGTACGCCCTATGAACATTCAGATTTTCGGAACGAAGAAGAGCTCCGACACCCGGAAAGCCGAGCGCTGGTTCAAGGAACGGCGCATCCAGTTCCAGAGCATTGACATGAAGACCAAAGGGCTCTCCAAAGGGGAGTTCGACAGCGTCAAACGTGCGGCCGGCGGGCTGAACGCCCTTCTTGACCCGGACTGCAAAGACAAGGACCTCCTGGCACTCCTGGACCATCTGCTCCCGGAGGCCCGGGAGGAAAAGATCCTGGAGCATCAGGAAGTCCTGAAACTGCCCATTGTCCGCAACGGCAGGCAGGCCACCGTCGGGTATCAGCCGGAGGTCTGGAAGACCTGGGAATAAAAAGAGCACAAAAAAATGTCCCGCTTTCGCGGGACATTTTTTATTGGTTTGTGAGGATGATTAGTCCTTGCGTTTCTTGGACTCGAGAGCCACAACACCGGCACCGGCAACGGCAAGAACGGCCATGGAGGCAACGATTTCGCCATAGGTTCCGGTCGGAACAGCTTCGGAGTCAGCCATCTTGGCATCCGCGTCAGCGTCGGCGTCTGCGTCGGCATCGGCGTCAGCGTCAGCGTCTTTGTCTGCGTCAAGGTCAAGGTCGCCCATCTTGGCGCCGCCGGTCTTGACGTCAGCATCGACATCAACATCCGCGTCCGCATCAACATCCGCGTCCGCATCAACGTCGACATCCACGTCAGCGTCTTTGTCCGCGTCAAGGTCAATGTCACCCATGTCAGCGCCGCCGGTCTGAGCGTCAGCATCAACATCGGCTTCTGCGGTAACTTCAACGGCCGGGACCGTTACGTCGGCATCAGCAGAAGCTCTGCGGCCGGCGGTACCCTTCCAGATACCAAAGGCTGCAAGGCCGGCAAGAAGGAGAGCCAGAAGGCCAAGCGGCCATCTTCTCTTTTTCTTCTCGTCGTCGTCCGGCTTTTTGTCGAACTTCGGAAGGTTGACGTCGACATCCGGGAGTTTGGCGTCGACATCCGGAAGGTCAATGTCCTTCAGTTTGTCAGCGGCAAGAGCTGCGCCGCCGGCAACGGCAGCGGCACCGGCTGCAACAGCAGCGCCGAGTTTGCCGTCTTTGTCTTTCTTGCCAAGGTCAATGTCAACGTCCGGGACGTCAACTTCAACTTCCTTGACTTTGTCGGCAATGGCTTTTCCGCCGAGGCCGAGAGCAGCTGCGCCCGCGGCAAGTGCCGGAATCTTCAGCTTGCCTTTGAGGCCGTCCCAAAGAGTGTCAATGGAGAATCCGTCTTTTTCCTTATCCGGAGCGGCAAGGACGTAGCCTTCCGGACGCTCGCGAAGAACGCGGGTAATGAAGCTCGTCGGCGATGCAGCATACTTCGTGTAGTCGAAGCCGTCGCCCTTCAGTTTCAGGGTGTCTGCATCCAGAGCGGCTTTGGCAAGGTTCAGTCCGCCAATGGCTGCGGCATAGGGAATGCCGAGTTTCTTGGCAATGTCCACAACCGAGAAGCCCTCGTTCCAGAGAAGGAACTCAGCGCGCTGCTGTGCAGGCAGAAGCTTCAGGAAGCGGTCTTTCAGTTCAAGGACTTTGTCCAGGGTCATCTTGTTCTCGGTCTTGTAGCCCTTCTTGTAGTCATACAGGGGAAGGAGATCCAGAACTTTGGCTTCGGGGTCCGTTGCCGTAGCGGTCTTGCCGAGTTTGGCAGCGCAGACGCCGTGAACCAGATTCTTGGCCCAGCTCATGAAGTCGTCGGTCTCTTTGACGTCACCAAGGTTTTCGGAAATGGCGACATAGGCATCCGAGAGAGCGTCACCGGCATCTTTGGAGTCCAGGAAATACATTTTGCAGATGTCCCAGAGTTCCGGAGCCGATTCCACGATCAGATCCTTGAACGAGTCAGTGTCGCCCTTCAGCAGCTTCAGAATCAGGCTAATGAAGTCGAATTTCTTTTCGTTACTCATTGGCATTCACCTCAATCAATTATTCCTCCATCCGCTTTTTAGCGAATGTATATTTTGGTACACAGTAATTATACAACAAAACCATTTCTGTGAACAAATTATTTCTTCAAATCGATGATATTTTACCTAACTTTGTGTATAATTGATATGAATTAACGGAAAGTTCGGGTTTTCCTTTGTGCAATAAAGCAACAATTTTTGCCTATTTATGAAAATTTAAGGTTTTAAGTTATTTTATAGTCAAGGATTTAGGATGCCTTTGCAGTCAAAAACGTCCGCCCGGACGCTTGTTAAGGAGGGTACACTATGATTTGCAACAATTGTGGAAAGATTATTCCGGATGACTCGGTGTATTGTCCGCAGTGCGGTGCACCGGTCGGAAAAGTGAGCCGTGAGAAACCGGAACCAGCGGATGCCGTTGCGGGCAAACTCCAGACCGGCCGGATCTTCGGCATAATCTCTCTGGCGTGCAGCATTCTCGGCCTCGGGTCGTTCGGCACGCTGGACATTGTGGCCATCATCTGCGGCTACCTGGGCCTCAAACAGCTGAAAGAAGTCCCGGATGACCATCCGGACAAACATTTTGCCGAAACGCTGAATCGCGCGGGAATCCTCTGCAGCACCGCCTTCATCCTCCTCATCCTGGCGGCGGTCGTCATTGCCCTTGTGGCAGCGCCCTGGATCTTCGCCCTGATCGGCCAGTTCTTTGCCGGCATCTTTGCCGCCCTGTAACCTTATCGAATAAAGGAGTGTCTTTCATGACCAAACGCCATGCGTTCCGCATTGCCCAAATTGTCCTTGCGCTTCTTCTGACCGCCGTGCTGGCGCTGTTTGCCGGCTGCAGTTCGTCGAAGGACGCGGAGACGGATCCGCCCGAGGCGGATGCCCTGGAAGCCGCGGAAATCCAGCCGACGCTGTCGGACAAGCAGCTGAAAAAGATGTTTGCCGACTCCCGGGAGGCCAAAGCGGAATCCGTCGTCGGGGACGAGACCGTGGTCAGCCCCTATCTGGTCACCGAACTGAAAAAGGACAAGGTGACGGACGAAGTCCTGACCTACTGGTATGACACCTATCTGAAGGACAACAAATACGACTACGCGGTCATTGTCTACTCGGACGAAAAGGACGGCAGCGGCGTGTTCGGCATCCGGGGCAGCCTGCTCTACAAAAATGTCATCATGGACCCGGACAAGGACTATGTCATTACCGAGTCGAAAGACGCCACTCTGTATATGGAAATGAACGGCCGGCTGGCCGACATGTCCCTTGCGGTCGACGAGAACGGGGACCCCGCAGAGGACGCCGTAGTGGAGGAAAGCGCAGATTAAACGGCGCCGTCTGTTCCATGTATGGTACCGTTCGTGCCAAAACCCCAATATTTCTGAAATAGCGGTTGCTTTTTAAAAAGGCATCCGCTATAATTTTAGGCAGAACCGAACATTTGTACGCCCGGATTGGAGGAATCTATTTTGGCAGCAGATAACAAGAAAAAAGCACTCGACACCGCCATTGCACAAATTGAGCGGCAGTACGGAAAAGGCGCCGTCATGCGCCTGGGCTCCCGGGAGAACCTGAACGTGGAAGCCATTTCCACCGGCTCCCTGACGCTGGACGCTGCAACCGGCATCGGCGGTCTTCCGAAGGGCCGTATTATTGAAGTATACGGACCGGAGTCCTCCGGTAAAACCACGCTGGCGCTGCACGCCGTGGCCGAAGCCCAGAAAGCGGGCGGAGAGGCCGCTTTCATTGACGCCGAGCACGCGCTGGACCCGGTCTACGCCGCCAACCTCGGCGTGGACGTGGACTCCCTTCTGGTCAGCCAGCCGGACAACGGTGAGCAGGCGCTGGAAATTGCCGAACAGCTCGTCCGCTCCGGCGCCATTGACATCCTGGTCGTGGACTCGGTCGCCGCCCTCGTGCCACGCGCGGAAATTGAAGGCGAAATGGGGGACTCCCATGTTGGTCTTCAC
>ONLO01000168.1 GCA_900318715.1 uncultured Eubacteriales bacterium
CACAATGCGATGGAACTGGTCTTCCACGGAACGGGCACCGACCGCTACATACGCCAGCAGATCGGACAGGTACCGGTGGTTCTCCGGATACAGCATTTCCTCAGCACAGGTAAAGCCGGTCTGTTCTACCACGTCGGTGTGCATTTTCCGGATGGAGATGATGCCTTCCAGCATGTCCTCCCCTTTTTCCGGATCCGGCTGATGCAGCATGCCCTTATACCCCAGGCCGACCGTGCGTGGTTTGTTGGTGTACACGCGCGGAATCATATAGATTTTATCCTTGACCTTCTCCTGGACTTCGGCCAGACGGTTCATATAGTCCAGCACCGCATCTTCGCGGTCGGCGGAGCACGGTCCTATAATCAGCAGAAGCCGGCTGTCTTTGCCCGTAAAGATGTCCGCAATTTCCCGGTCGCGGCGCTCCTTGAGCTCTTTGACCGCAGTGCTGACCGGGTATTCGGTTTTAATTTCCAGAGGGGTCGGCAGCTTCCGCTTGAATTCCATTTGCATTTCCATGTGTGTGCCTTCTTTTAATCCGCCTGCGCGTCCTCTTCCGCGTCTTCGTCCGAATCCTGGGATCCGGCCGCCTGCGCATCGGACTTCTTAATGCCGCAGATGCTGCAGTATTCATACGCGGGTTCGTCGACGACCCAGCTGGAGGTGTCTCCCGGGACCTTGATGGTCTCCGTGTGGTAACTCTTGTGGCTGGGTTCCTCCACCATGTGGTCCGCCATTATGACTGCGTCTCCGCAGACGAAGTCACAACCGTCACAGACGTAGACCTTCTCGGTGCGGACGTCTTCTTCCCAGTGGCCCACTTCCTTATGGGTGACCCAGACGTGCTCGTGCCCCGCCTTCGTCTTGGTCTTGGTGTCGGACTCGTCCTTCTTCGTCTTGGTCTTGGTCTCGTCCTCGTCTTTGGCGGTCGTCGGCTTGCGGGTAAAGCCCTCGTCGTCCTCGTCGGACGTGCGCTCCGAAATGCTCGGCAGCGTTTGCGGCTCTTCATCTTCGTGGTTTCTGTGCGAGCGGACGGAGAATACAATGATTCCCGCCGTCAGGGCAATGACCAGAACCAGTATAATGGCACGGAGTATGCTTTGTTTCATGGTCGTCCCCCCTTGTCTCTTAGTTTCAGATAAATATTATAGAGCCAATGCCGGCATTCATCAATTGGAAATTGTAAATTATTTTTTCTTTTGTTCCCGTTCCCGGATAATAAAGCGGGTCGGGGTGCCTTCCAGACCGAAGACGGCCCGGATCTGGTTGTCGAGGTACCGCTGGTAACTGTAGTGGAACAAATCTTTGCGATTCACGAAACAAACGAATGTAGGCGGTCTGGTAGAAGCCTGAGTCATGTAATAAATCTTGAGCCGGCGGCCCTTGTCGGTCGGCGGCTGTACGCGCGCCGTGGCGTCCGCCAGAACTTCGTTGAGCCGTCCGGTGGAAATCCGCATGGAGTTCTGGTCGTTGACGAACTTGATGAGTTCGAAGAGGTTCTCAATGCGCTGGCCGGTCTTGGCCGAAATGAAGACAATGGGCGCGTAGGACATGAACGCAAAGTCGTTCATGAGCTTCTTGCGGTACTTCTGCATGGTCGTCCCGTCTTTTTCACAGGCGTCCCATTTGTTGACCGCAATAATGCAGGCTTTGCCCGAGTCGTGGGCCAGTCCGGCCACCTTGCTGTCCTGCTCCGTGAAGTTCTCCACGCCGTCAATCATTATAATGCAGACGTCGGCGCGCTCAATGGCCATCTGGGCCCGGAGCACGGAGTACTTTTCAATGGTGTCATCCACCTTGGACTTGCGGCGCAGGCCGGCGGTGTCTATGAAGACGAAGTCGCCGTACTTGTTGCTGACAATGGTGTCAATGGCGTCCCGCGTTGTGCCGGCAATGTCGGAGACAATGGTCCGCTCCTCGCCCACAATGGCGTTGATGAGAGACGACTTGCCGACGTTCGGCTTTCCGATGACGGCCACCTTAATGCCTTCGTCTTCCTCTTCCGTACCGGCGCTTGCCGGCAGGTGTTCCAGCACGGCGTCCAGAAGGTCCCCGGTGCCGCTGCCGTGGACGGACGAGACCGCAATGGGGTCTCCCAGTCCAAGGTTGTAAAATTCGTAGAAATCCGGCGGAACGTCCCCGACGGAGTCACACTTGTTGACGCACAGGACCACGGGCTTGCCGCTCTTCTGGAGCATGGCGGCCACATCCTGGTCCGTGGCAACAATGCCGTCCCGGACGTCGACAACCATGATGATGACGTCGGCGCTGTCCATGGCCAGCTGCGCCTGCCGGCGCATCTGGGTCAGGATGATGTCGTCCGAATACGGTTCAATACCGCCGGTGTCCACGAGCATCATGGTATGGCCGAGCCATTCACAGTCGCCGAAGATGCGGTCCCGGGTGACGCCGGGCGTGTCGTCCACAATGGCAACGCGCTTGCCGACCAGCTTGTTGAAGAGCGTGGATTTGCCCACGTTCGGCCGTCCGACAATGGCAATTACTGGTTTTGCCATAATTCCTCCTCCAGAAGTTTCTGTGTAAATTCGGCCCCGTTGTTGCCGTAGAGGCCGACCGTAATGTTCAGTTCACGCTCCACGTCACCGAGGGCGGTGTTGTCGAGCATTAAGTCGTCCGCCGAGTGGTCCCGCGGATACGTGGTGCGGACCATGTTGGCGGGAAGCAGCAGTTTCTGACCCAGTTCCTTCCCCTTCAGCTGGGCAATGAGGTCCTGTCCGGTAATGAGTCCCGATACCGTAACGGTATGGCCAAAGAAGTCGTTGAGGATTTCATAGACCCGGATGTCGGCGTTCGGGAACTGCTGCATAATGTTGGCGCAGAGCGCTTTGGTGGTCGGATACGACGCCGCGCCGACCGCAAGGGATACGGTATACGGCTGGTCCGGCTGCCGGAGCTCGTAGTACCCCGGATCCGCCAGCGCATCCGCCGCCTCGTCCATGAAGGACCGGAGCAGCCCGACCCCGTTGTCCAGCTGCGGATATCCTTCGTAGAAGTCCGCGTCCGGAATGGGACGGTCCGCCATGAGGTAAAACTCGTCCGAAGCAAACACCAGCCGGGTGCCGAGTTCCTTCCGGAACCGGTCTCCGCACGCGTTGATGAGGTCCAGCGTCTCTGCGGCCGTCTCCTTTGTGTAGGGCGTCAGCTCCGGGAGCCCGTCCCGGTAACGCGTGACCCCAAGCGGCACACAGGCAATGCTCTGGACCGACGGCTGGAGTTTTCCGAGCTCGGATAACGTGTAGAGAAGTTCATCGCCGTCGTTGATGCCGGGGCACAATACAAGCTGCGCATTTAAAGGGATTTCCGCCTCTGCCAGGCGGTAAAGGTGCTTCAGCGCCTCCCCCGACTTCGGGTTCTTCATCATCTTCACCCGGAGCTCCGGGTTCATGGTGTGCACCGAAATGTTAATGGGGCTGATGTGCATTTCAATAATGCGGTCAATGTCACTGTCCCGCATGTTTGTGAGGGTAATGTAGTTGCCGTAGAAAAACGACAGCCGCGAGTCATCGTCCTTGAAGTACAGGCTCTCCCGCAGGCCGGGCGGCAGCTGGTCAATGAAACAAAAGATGCATTTATTGTTGCAGTGCATCTGCTGGTCCATGAGATACGTATCAAAGGTCAGACCCAGATCCTCATACTCGCCTTTCCGGATGCGCCGGAGCAGGAATTTCCCGTCCGGAGTCCGGTAGTATACGTGCAGGAGGGTCTCGGTCAGATAATAGCGGTAATCCAGGACATCGTTAATTTCGTGCCCGTTGATTTGCAGGAGCGTGGCGCCGGGCGGAATTTTGTATTTCGCCGCAACCGAGCCCGCTTCCACGTCACGGATGAGTACTGCCATTCCAAAGGGTCTCCTTTTGGCCCTGATACGACAAAAAGGCGGGGAAGGTCTGCCCTTCTCCACCCTGTCTAGTCGGTTGCCTGCAAAGCGGACCGTGTCCGCTCATGCATCCTCAGTCTTTGCTGACGACCTGTCTGCCGTTGTAGTAACCGCAGGACATGCAAACTCTGTGCGGTCTCTTGTACTCACCGCACTGCGGGCACTTAACGAGTTCCGGAGCATCCATCTTCCAGACGTTGGAGCGTCTCTTGTCCCGTCTGGCTTTCGAAGTTTTTCTTGCCGGTACAGCCATTTCTGTTACCTCCCAAAACTGATAATGAAATCTTAAAGCAGATTTTTAACGTGTCAGTCGTCCAGCAGTTCCGCCAGCGCCGCAAGCCGCGGGTCCACCTCTTTGGCGCAGTCACAGGGACCGTCGTTGAGGTTCTTGCCGCAGGTGGGACAAAGCCCTTTGCAGTCTTCCTGGCAGAGGAATTTGGACGGCATGTCCAGCATGAGGTCTTCCGCCGCAAGCGCTTCCACGTCCAGCAATGCGTTTTCCAGTACAATGTACAGATCCGCGTCCTCTTCCCGGTTGAGCTCCCGAACCAACGTGTGGTCCATAGGGACGCTCATGTGAAGAGTCATGTCACTGGCGCAGCGGTCACAGATGGTGTCAATGTCCGCTGTGACGTCAGCGCGGATGGAAACAATGCGTGCCTCATTCTGCACCGAGCCCTCAATAAGAACCGGATTCCGGAATGAGAACCCGCCGGGTTCATCCAGATACGAGAAGTCTGCTTCGTGGTGAATGGGAATGGAAGAGCCTTCTGACTGGAAGAGCTTTTCTAAGTCCAAAACCAGCACGCTTCTCACCTCCGGCCGAAATACTCGGCAAACATGCTGTTATATTATATAGGCAGGGTACCTCTTTGTCAATTATTTTTCGAGCAGAAAAACACGGCAGGACGCGGGTCCTGCCGTGTTTCAAATGGTCTTTTCAAAAGGATGCTGCGAAGCGGTCAGATCTGTTCGCAGTTGTCGAAGATTTCCTTCGGCAATTCGTCCACATCCGCCGAGACGGTGAAGACGAAACGGGTCTCCGTAACGTCACCCAGGCTGCGGACTTTGGCAAAGAAATCGGCCAGTGCGGCCATGTCCGTGCCGCCGATTTTCAGAGTGCCGTCACAGATGACGTCCGTCAGGTCATTATCAGAAGCGCACATACCGGCCAGGAATCCGTAATAAGCGTCATAACCGGAGACGGCAAAGTCGTCCGCGGAGACGAGCCGGACGCGGGAGTCGATGTCATAAGTCAGTTTGCGGGACTTTTCCACGCAGATGACGTGACCCATGGACACTTCGACGGCCTTGTGGACTTCGTCAATGAGATGCTTCGTTTTACCGGAACCCTTATGGCCGATGATAAGATAAACCATATGTGTACCCTCCTAAAGGTGCGTGTATTTTCTTGTGCTTTCATTCTAACGTAATTGCACGAATTATTCAAGGAAGAGACCGAAAGTGTTTTCCTTGACATACTTTTTAAATATAGTTATAATTTTTGGCGTAAACAGCAAGGGCGCTGTACCAAAGGGGTACAGTGCCTTTTTTGGAAGGACCTGCATTTAGGAGGAATAAGTTATGGAAGTTAAGGATCTGCCCGAACTTTTCGGCAGTCTGGTGTTCAATGATGACGTCATGCACGAACGCCTTCCGCAGCAGACTTACAAGGAACTGAAAGCCTGCGTCAGCGAAGACCGTCCCCTGACGCTCGACATTGCACAACAAGTGGCTTCCGCCATGAAAACCTGGGCCATTGACCACGGTGCCACGCACTTGACGCATTGGTTCCAGCCCATGACCGGCATTACCGCGGAGAAGCACGACAGCTTCATTTCCCCGGTTGGTGACGGTAAAATTCTCATGGAATTTTCCGGAAAGGAACTCATCCGCTCGGAACCGGACGCCTCGTCCTTCCCCTCCGGCGGCATCCGTTCCACGTTCGAGGCCCGCGGCTACACCGCCTGGGACCCGACGTCCTATGCCTTCATTAAAGACGATACCCTTTGCATTCCTTCCATCTTTGTCTCCTATGGCGGCCAGGTCCTCGACAAGAAGACCCCCCTGCTCCGCTCCAACCAGGAGCTGGACAAGCAGGCCATGCGGATTATTGAGCTGCTCGGCAACCCGACCGGCGCCAAGCATGTTCGCTCCAGCGTCGGCGGCGAACAGGAGTACTTCCTCATTGACCGGGACCTCTACAACCAGAGGGAAGACCTCATTATGACCGGCCGCACCCTCTTCGGCGCCAAGCCGCCGAAAGGCCAGGAGATGAACGACCACTACTTCGGAACCATTAAGCCGCGGGTCAAGGCGTTTATGTCGGACCTTGACCTGGAGCTCTGGAAACTGGGCGTCTATGCCAAGACGGAGCACAATGAAGTGGCTCCCTCGCAGCATGAAATTGCACCCATCTTCTCCGACACGAACGTCGGCACCGACCAGAACCAGCTGACCATGGAAATTATGAAGCAGGTCGCCATTAAGCACAACCTGGCGCTGCTGCTCCATGAGAAGCCGTTTGCAGGCGTCAACGGTTCCGGCAAGCACAACAACTGGTCCGTCCAGACCGACACGGGCGTCAAGCTCTTCAAGCCGGGCAAGGACCCCATGGACAATACCCTGTTCCTCATCTTCCTGGCCGCTGTGGTAAAGGGTGTGGATGAGTACCAGGATCTGCTCCGTGTGTCGGTCGCCAGCCCGGGCAATGACCACCGCCTCGGCGGAGACGAAGCGCCTCCTGCCGTCGTCTCCATGTATCTGGGAGACGAACTCGCCTCCCTGGAGCACGCCATTGAAAAAGGCCACGAGGAAGACTACGTGGCCCACGGCAAAGAACAAGGAGACGCCGGGGTCAATGTCATACCGGCATTTGCCAAAGACAACACGGACCGCAACCGCACGTCCCCGTTTGCCTTCACCGGCAACCGGTTTGAGTTCCGGATGGTGGGGTCGGCTGCATCGCTCGCCACGTCCATTACGGTGCTCAACACCATGCTGGCGGAAGAACTCATGGACTTCGCGGATCAGCTGGAACTGGCCAAGGACGTAGAGTCGGCAGCCAGAGCGCTTGTGGCGGACACGTTCCGCAAGCATTCGCGCATCATCTTCAACGGCAACAACTACTCGGAGGAGTGGGCCGTGGAGGCCAAGCGCCGCGGACTGGCCAACCTGCGCACCTGCGCGGACGCGTTCCCGGCCTATCTGGACCCGAAGAACATTGCGCTGTTCTCCAAGCACGGCATTTATACCGAGGAAGAACTGCGGTCCCGCTACGAAATATCCATGGAGAACTACTGCAAAGTCCTCCACATTGAAGCCCTCACCATGGTGGAAATGGTCAAGAAAGACATTTACCCCGCCGTTGTCCGCTACATGGGCGACGTGGCCACCACCATCCGGGCCAAAGAGGCCATCTCCGATGACGTCCCGCACGTCAGCGAATCCAAGCTGCTGAAGGACCTGTCCACACTGGCCGACGAGCTCATGAAGAAATGTGAGGACCTGGAAAAAAGCCTGGCTTCGGCCGAAAAGAACGCCGACATCCAGAAACAGGCCGAGTATTACCGGGACATGGTCCTGGTGGCAATGGAACAGCTGCGCGCCGTTGCGGACAGCCTGGAAACCATGACGGACAAAGCCTACTGGCCCATGCCCTCCTACTCCGACCTGCTGTACAGCGTGGTGTAAAGAGGGTTTGCCACCCGCGCCCCTTATCGGCGCAATGAGCAGTGGAACTCGCCGCTCACATTGAGTTCCCCCGTAAAATCCTGATTATTTCCTATTTTTTTGCAGTGGAAAACGCTAAAACAAAGAAATCCCCCGTAAAGAGGAGCAAAATCTGCTTCCTTTTTACGGGGGAATTTTTATTAGTTCATGTGCCACTGGATGCGGCCGAACTGCTTTTCGAGCTCGGTGCGCGTCATTTCAATGGTAATGGGCCGGCCGTGCGGGCAGTACCGGATGTCCCGGTGTGTCAGCAGGTACTCAACCAGTTTCTTCTGTTCGTACGGCGGCGTGTTGTCCCCGGCCTTAATGGCGGCACGGCAGGCCGTGTTGGCGTAGATCCAGCCGAGCTTTTCCGGAGTCGGCGCATGGCTGTCCAGAAGGTATCCGGCCATTTCCTGCAGGATGGCGGCAAGGTTTTCCTTAATCAGCATGACCGGCACTTCGCGCAGGACAATGGTGCCGACGCCGAAGTCGTCAATGTCGAAGCCGGCGGACGCCAGGGTCTCACGGTTTTCAAGGAGCGCGTTGTACTCTTCCTTGCTGCAGGTTATGGTCACCGGCTCCAGCAGGATCTGGGTGTCGCTCTTCCCCTGCTCTGCCACCAGCTGGTCGAACAGAATCCGCTCGTGCGCGGCGTGCTTATCAACAATAATGATCTTGTCCCCGGTCTCCACGAGAATGTAGGTTTTGAAGGACTCCCCAATAATCCGGAAGTCCGGCAGTTCTGTCTGCTCCGAATAAGGCGTCGGCGCGGGTTCCGCCGGCTGCCTGCCTTTCGGAGGTTCAGGCGTATCAACTTTTTGAGGACGGGCGCTGTCATAGGGTTCCTTGACAGGAACTTTGGTTTCGCTCTTTGCGGGGACTGCGGTTTCGCTCTTTGCAGGGACTGCGGTTTCGCTCTTTGCAGGGACTGCGGTTTCGCTCTTTGCGGGCGATTCAGCTTCTTTTGCCAGTCCGCCAGCCGTTTCCGAAGACGAGTCTGCCGTGCGGAACTTGTCTTTGCGGTTTTTAGGAATGTACGGGACCGGCCCGGAGGAGCCGCCGGAGGAAGTGCCATAGCGGTCTTCGCGGTCCTTGTAGCCCTTGGGCAGTTCTTTGGACCAGAAGCCTTCCACTTTTTCCGGCAGGCCGTTTCGGCCGGCGCCTTTGGAGGCGGGGTCCTGGGCGGAACCGCGGCCAAGGCGGAGCTGCTCTGCCGATTCGTCCTTGAAACCGGTGGCGCCGCGCTGGGCGGCAAGACGTCCGAGGTCCACGCGGTTCGGCGCGTCCTGCTCGGAAATGGCGTTCTTTGTGGCGTAGTAGATGGCGTCGAAGACCGGCTTTTCGTTGGCGAACCGGACCTCGGTCTTGGCCGGGTGCACGTTGACGTCCACCGTGTCCAGAGGCACTGTAATGTTCAGCACGCAGGCCGGGAATCGGCCCACCATAATGGCATTCTTATAGGCCTGTTCCAGCGCGGCCATGGCGGTCTTGCTCTTGACCAGACGGCCGTTCAGGAAGAAGAACTGCATGGAGCGGTTCGAGCGCGATGCCGTGGGTTTGGACACCAGTCCGCTGACCTTCACGCCATTCAGTTCATAGTCCGTTTCCAGGAGGCCGCCGGCAAAGTCCTTGCCGAAGACCGAGTAGACCGTGGACGACAGCTTGCCGTTGCCCGGCGTTGCCAGCTGTTGGCGGTCGTCCCGGACAAAGCGGATGGAGATTTCCGGATGGGACAGCGCAATGCGGTCCACCACACCGGCTACCGCGTTGCCTTCGGTCACATCCTTTTTGAGAAATTTCATCCGGGCGGGCGTATTGAAGAAGATGTCCCGGACCACAATGGTGGTGCCGAGCGGACAGCCAGCGTCGTCGAGGAGCACTTCTTCCGAGCCCTCGAGCTTATAGACCGTGCCGATTTCATCGTCTTTCGTCCGCGTCAGCACGTCCACACGGGACACGGCCGCAATGGAGGCCAGCGCCTCGCCGCGGAAACCGAGCGTCCCAATGCAGGACAGGTCGTGTTCGGTGGAAATCTTGCTGGTGGCATGGCTCTTGAAGGCATTTTTGATGTCCTCGCGGGGAATGCCGCAGCCGTCATCCGTGACCCGGATGAGCGTTATGCCGCCGTTCTGGATTTCCACAGTAATGGAGGTTGCTCCGGCGTCAATGGCGTTTTCCATGAGTTCCTTCACAACAGAAGCCGGCCGCTCGACGACTTCGCCGGCAGCAATCAGGTCTGCAATGTGTTTGGGTAAAACATGGATGGTCGGCACCGTTTAGCCCTCCTTTGCTTTGTTGGACAGGTCGTAAAGACGGGTCATGGCCTCAATGGGCGTCAGCGTGTTGACGTCCAGGCTCTTGAGCTCATCAATAATTTCCTCGTTTTTGTTGCTGGTGAAACTGATCTGGAAGTCTGCCGGCTCTTCCGCGGCCGGTTCCGCCGCTGCAGCCGATACCGCTGCACGAACGGCGCCGTTCTGCCCGTTCGCCTCCGCGGCTGACACAATGTCATTCAGGACTTCTCTGGCACGCTTCACCACGCTGTTCGGGACACCGGCCAGCTTGGCCACTTCAATGCCGTAGCTGCCGTCGGCCGGCCCCTCCACAATGCGCCGCAGGAACACAATGTCGTCTCCCCGCTTCTTGCACGCAATGTTGTAGTTGCGGATGTTGTCGGCCTCCTGCTCCATTTCGGTCAGCTCATGGTAGTGCGTGGCAAACAGCGTCTTGGCGCCGAGCTTCCGGCGGGACGCCACGTATTCCAGGACAGCTTTGGCAATGCTCATGCCGTCGAATGTCGAGGTGCCGCGGCCGATTTCATCCAGGATGATGAGGCTGTTCTTCGTGGCATTCTTCAGAATGCTGGCGACCTCGGTCATTTCCACCATAAACGTGGACTGGCCGGAGGCCAGGTCGTCCGAGGCGCCGACACGGGTAAAGACTGCATCGCAAATGGTAATGCGGGCCTTCCGTGCCGGGACGAAGCTGCCGATCTGCGCCATGATGGTAATGAGCGCCACCTGCCGCATGTACGTGGACTTTCCGGCCATGTTCGGGCCCGTAATAATGGCCACCTGCCGGCTGCCGTTGTCGAGGTCCGTGTCGTTCGGCACGAACGGGGCGCCGCCGAGCATCTTCTCCACGACCGGATGGCGGCCTTCACGGATTTCAATGGAGCCGTCCTCGGTCATTTCGGGACAGACGTAGCCGTTGGCCACAGCCACCTTGGCAAAGGAGCTCAGGACGTCCAGGGCCGCCACCGCATGCGAGGTCGTCTGGATCCGCACCAGCTGGTTGGCCACCTGCTCCCGTACGCCGCAGAACAGTTCATATTCGAGTTTCGTAATGCGCTCCTGTGCGCCGAGGACCTTGGACTCCAGTTCCTTGAGCTCCCCGGTAATGTACCGCTCCGCGTTTGTCAGTGTCTGTTTGCGCACCCAGTTCTCGGGAACGTCTTCCTTGGCGGAATTCGGGACTTCCAGGTAGTAGCCGAAGACGCGGTTGTAGCCGATCTTCAGCTTGCTGATTCCGGTTTTCTCGCGTTCCGAAGCCTCAAGGGAGGCAAGGTATCCCTTTCCGTTCGCCACAATGTCCCGCAGACCGTCCAGCTCTTCGCTGTAGCCCG
>ONLO01000184.1 GCA_900318715.1 uncultured Eubacteriales bacterium
ATCTGCTACTATGCCGCCCGTTCGCTGGACACGCTGGCCACCCTCATGCAGGAACAGCTGAAGGCCATTGGCGTCAACGCCACCCTGACCGTGGAAGAAGATCCGGACGCCACCTACATTGCCAATCCGGACATGTTCGACCTGGCCCTCTACTGCATGATCTCCGACAAGAGCGGTGACCCGCAGTACTTTATTGACTCCTGCTTCAAGGAAGGCGCATACTATGATGTCGGCGGATACTCCGACCCGGCTGTGGAAGCCAAAGTCACCGAACTGGCCAACACCACGGATCCGGCCCGCCGCGCACAGCTCGCCAACGAAATAATCCAGGCCACCATTGATGCCGGAGCCTTCGGCTATGTCGGCCTGTTCAACAAAGTCACGGTCCTGGCACCCGGCATTACCGGTTATGCCAACACGAACCCGTTCGATTTCTATGCCATCAATGCCAACACAGACATTGCCTGATTTTTAAAATCCGGAAGAAGGGAACAAATGGGGAAATACATTGGGAAGCGCCTGCTGCAGATGATTCCTCTGCTGCTGGGCATAACGTTTCTGGTCTTCCTGTTGCTCTACATTGCTCCGGGTGACCCGGCCGCAAAACGGCTGACGTCCCAGGGCATTGCGGTGACGCAGGAGGCCATTGACCACATGCGGGAACAGATGGGGCTCAACCGGCCGTTCCTCGTGCAGTACGGGGACTGGCTGTGGAATACGCTGCATCTGAACCTCGGCGATTCTTACCGGGACGGTCTCCCGGTGGTCCAGAAGCTTGGAAACTGCATTGGGAATACTGTCGTACTGGCGGTCAGCAGCCTGCTGCTGTCCGTCCTTGTAGCCGTGCCGCTCGGCGTTCTCTCCGCCGTGCGGCAGGACTCGGTCCTGGACCATGTCGTCCGGATGCTGACCTTTGTCGGCAACTCCATGCCGAACTTCCTCATTTCCATTCTTCTCATGTACTTCCTTTGCATCAAACTGGACCTGTTCCCGGTCATTGCCTCCGGGTCGGTCCAGGGACTTGCCATGCCGACCATTGCATTGGCCATACCCATGATGAGCCGGTTCATCCGGCAGATCCGGGCGGAAGTGCTCGAGGAAATGGGGAAGGACTACGTCACCGGCATGGCGGCCCGCGGCGTCAAAAACAACTGGATCCTCTTCCGGAACGTACTGCACAACACGCTGCCGGCGCTCATTACCATTGTCGGCCTGTCCATTGGCACGCTGATGGGCGGCAGCGTGGTCATTGAGTCCATTTTCTCCTGGCCGGGTCTTGGCAAGCTGGTCATGGACTCCATTACGGCACGGGACTACCCGACCATCCAGGGCTTTGTCCTCCTCATTGCCGTCATCTACGTTGTCATCAACCTCCTGACGGACATCAGTTATCACCTGATTGACCACCGGGTCGAACTGAACTGAGGAGGGGAGCCATGAACGTTTTTCAGCGAACCTCCAAAGTGCGGACCAGGAAGAGCCTGCAGCGTAAGTTCTGGCTGTTCTTCGGCCTTGCCGCTCTGCTCGTGGTCTTTGCACTGGCGGCTCCGTTTGTCACCCCCAACGACCCGAACGCCACCAACGCGGCCATTCGCGGCATGGGTCCCATGGCAGGGTATCCGCTCGGCACGGACCTCTACGGCCGCTGCGTGCTGTCCCGCATTATGATCGGCGCGCGGACGTCCATTTTTTCGGCCGTCATCCTGGTCGTTATCTCCTTTGCCGCTGGCACGCTGCTCGGCCTGCTCAGCGGATGGCTCGGCGGCATTGCGGACACGGTCATCATGCGCATCTGCGACCTGCTCCTGGCGTTTCCGCAGATGGTTCTTGCCATTGCCGTAGCCGGCGTCCTCGGCGGAAGCCTGGTCAACGCCATGATTGCCCTTGGCATTACCGGATGGACGCTCTATGCGCGTCTTGCCCGTGCCCACACACTGGCCATCAAGAAAGAACCGTTCGTCATTGCGGCACGTCTCAACGGCTGCAGCAGCCTGCAGATCCTGGTGCGCCACATCCTGCCCAACATTGTCGGTCCGCTGGTCGTCAATGCGGCCACGCAGCTTGGCACGAACATGATCGGCATTGCCGGCCTGTCGTTCCTTGGCCTAGGCGTGGTCCCGCCGCAGGCGGAGTGGGGTTCCATGATCAACGAATCCCGCGCCTATCTTCAGCTGGCACCGTGGTCGGTCCTGGCACCGGCCGCTGCCGTCATCCTCACCGTTATGGTCTTCAACTACCTCGGCGATGCCGTTCGGGACCTGATGGACGTCAGTGAGGTGAAGGCATGAGCAGGGAAAAACTTCTGAGACTGAACCATCTCTGCATTGCCTACGGGACAGAGCAGACCGGGTTCCACGAAGTGGTGCACGACTTCTCGGCCGAGCTGGATGAGGGGGAAATCCTCTGCATTGCCGGGGAATCCGGCTCCGGAAAGTCCACGGTCCTCAAGGCCATAGTCGGCATGCCGTCCTACGTGACAGAGGTCATGTCCGGCGAAGTCCTGTTCCGCGGCAAAGACCTGGTTCCAATGGGCTGGGACGAACGGCAGAAACTGCTCGGCACCGAAATTGGCCTGGTGCAGCAGAATCCGGCCGCCGCCTTCAACCCCATCCGCACCTACGAAAAGCAATTTCAGGAGACCCTGCTCAGCCACGGCCGTCCCTATGATCAGACGGAAATCCTGGAAATCTTTGGCAAGCTCGGCCTCCCGAAGGACGAGCGCATCCTGAAGAGCTGTCCCTATGAAATGAGCGGCGGCATGAACCAGCGGATTGCCATTGCGCTCATCACCCTGCTGAAACCGCCGCTTCTCCTGTGCGATGAAGTGACTTCCGCACTGGACGTTACCACGCAGGACCAGGTGGCCGATGAGCTTCTGAAACTGCGGGACACCACCGGTATTGCCATTCTGCTGGTAACGCATAATTTGGGCCTGGCCGCCAAAATGGCGGACCGTGTTGCCATCCTGTTCGGTGGGGAGCGCAAGGAGTACGGACCAGTGGAGCAGGTTCTCCGCCATCCGAAGAGCAGCGACACGAAAAAACTGCTCGGCGCCATTCCGACGTTCCACAAGGAGCTTCCCAAGCGGGACCTCTCCGGCGACGTCATCCTGACCATTGACAACGCCGTCCGCAACTACCATGTGAACGGCAATACCGTCCATGCCCTGCGGGGCGTTTCGCTGGACGTGCACCGGGGCGAGATCCTCGGCATTGTCGGCGAATCCGGCTCGGGCAAGTCCACCATCCTGCGCCACGCGGCGTGTCTGGACCACCTGACCGACGGCGCCATTACGCTGAAAGGACGCGACGTGACGCAAGGCACCCCGAAGAAGGTCTGCGCGGACCTGCAGATGGTGTTCCAGGACGCCTA
>ONLO01000161.1 GCA_900318715.1 uncultured Eubacteriales bacterium
ACTATGGCAGAACGCACCTACATCATGCTGAAGCCCGACTGCGTCAAACGCGGCCTGATGGGAGAAGTCATTTCCCGCATTGAGAAAAAGGGCTACCAAATTACCGCCATGAAAATGATGATGCTGACGGAGGAACAGCTCCGGGAGCACTACGCACACATTGCCAAATACGACTTCTTTCCCCTGCTCCTCGACTTTATGATGAGCGGACCGGTCGTTGCCATGATTGTGGAAGGCAACGGCGTCATTGACGGCATGCGCCGCATGATGGGTCCCACCAACAACCCCGATGCGGCACCGGGCACCATCCGCGGCGACCTGACCTGGTCCAGCCGGGAAAACATTATCCACGGGTCCGACTCCCCCGAGACCGCGGAAGAGGAAATAAAACGGTTCTTCGGCGAAAACGCTTGAGCCGCAAAAAGCGCAAGAAAAACCCCGCCAGACGGCGGGGCTTTTTTTGGTTTTGATGTCAGATGATGCCGAGCGGAATAAGGACAATGAGCAGAATGGCAACCAGGCCCCAGAGGGAGCAAAGGAAGATCTTCTGCTTTTTGCGCGGCAGATCATAGGTCAGGAAAGCCGCCAGGAAGAACGGAATGTAGGTCGTAATGAAGACCGGGATGGCGCCCCACCACTTGTAGACCCAGATGAATGCCGGGGTGTTGGCCAGGAAGATTTCAAACAGGGAGAACAAAAGGGCATTGCCAATGGCAAATACAATCCGGTTGTTGATACCCAGAATCTTCATGTTTTTGTCCTCCGGCAGAAGGTCGGACAGGAAGCCGGCAATAGAGAACATCATGGACAGTTCCCACGAAACACCGACCAGAAGAATGAGGCTGGTGCTCTCCGGGGAAACGTGCCAGAGGGCATATCCGCTGAAGTGGCAGATGACGGCGTTGGCAATTTCATAAAGCCAGTGGACACCGTACAGCGCCAGTGCAGCAGCAATGCCGTTCCAGTTCTTTTTCTTGATTTGCGGGACATACACGCCGACCAGCACAAACGCCAGCAGTGCAATGAACGTCCAGTCGAAATTGGCCACCGAGCGAACCGCTGCTTTTGCGGCATCCGCTGCGGCCATTGCGGCAAGTGAGCCGTCTCCGAATAACATATACTTTCCTCCTTTTTTCAAAACACATCCGCCGCCGGGAACCCCCGGCCGGCTAACCTCATTTTACTATACTGAAATATAAAAATTAATGGTTAAACTGTCTAAAAGATGGGCAGCTGATTTGTACTACCCGTGTAAGAAAAAAGCCCGCAAACCCGCAGAAAGAGCAGAAAAAACGGCCGTCCCAGACGGCCGCTTTTTCTGTTAGGAAAGGTATATCTTGGAAATGGAAGGAACTGTCAAAGTGAGGTGCAACATTTCTTTTGCGTAATTAAATTTAACACAATTCAATTGAGTTTGCAAGTGCTAATTTGAAAAAACTTCATCTTTTCTTTTTCGAAAAGAATTCAACACCCGTTTAAACTTATGGCAGGAAAACATGGCACCATAGTATGAATCCATTGTTTCCTGGAAGAAAGGAGGCGTTTATGTCCTGGACGTATGACTATTCCAATGACATGACCGAACTCAGCCAGCTGACGGAGCTGCTTCATCTGGACCGCGGCGAACAGGCACAGTACGCCCGCGTTCTGGAACGGTTTCCCATGCGCATATCCCCCTACTACCTTTCTCTGGCCGACCCGGCGGATCCGGACGACCCCATAGGGCGCATGTGTATTCCCTCCCTCACGGAGCTTCAGCAGGAAGGCAGCTTTGACACCAGCGGCGAAGCACAGAACACCCGGCTTCCGGGCGTGCAGCACAAGTACCGGCAGACGGTTCTGCTGCTCTCCACCAATCAGTGCGCCATGTACTGCCGCTACTGCTTCCGCAAGCGTCTGGTCGGACTGACGGCGGATGAACTGAATCACCGCGTGGATGACGCCGTCGCCTATATCCGGGAACACACGGAAGTCAACAATGTCCTGATTTCCGGCGGGGACGCCCTAATGAACCCGGACGCCATTCTGGAACGGTATCTGCGCGAACTGACGGCCATTCCCCATCTGGATTTCCTGCGCTTCGGTTCCCGCGTTCCGGTCACGCTTCCGCAGCGGATCTACGAAGATAACGAACTGCTGGACCTGTTCCGGACGTACGGCAAGGTCAAGCCAATTTATGTCGTCACGCACTTCAACCACCCGAGGGAAATAACCGACGAGTCCCTGCGCTCCGTCCGTGCGCTGCAGGACTGCGGCGTGCAGTTCCGGAACCAGACCGTGCTCCTGCGCGGCGTCAACGACGACCCGCAGACGCTTGGCACCCTGCTGTCCGGCCTCACTTCCTTCGGGGTCAACCCGTACTACATCTTCCAGTGCCGCCCGGTCACGGGCGTCAAAGGACGCTTCCAGGTGCCGCTGCTGGAAGGCATTCGGATTACGGCCGAAGCCCGGGACATGCAGAATGGGTTCGGCAAATCCGTACGGTACGCCATGAGCCATCACCGGGGAAAAATTGAAATCCTCGGCTGCCTCACCGGCTCCTCCGACCGCAACACGACCGTGTTTAAATTCCAGCAGGCCCGGAACGACACCGACGCAAGCACCCTGTTCACCCGTCCCCTTCTGCCCACGGACACCTGGCTGGACGACGACCTGAACAGTTTCTGACCGCCATAACAAAAAGCCGCCCGAAGGCGGCTTTTTTCATTTTGCTTATTCGTTTGTTCTGTCGGCGCTCCCCTTGCCCGGTTCCGGTTCATCCGGGGACTCCAGGACTTTCAGGGCGTTGACAATCCGCAGATCCGGCAGGATCCATAGGATGGTCACCAGGAACAGACAGACGTATGCCGGAACGCGGGTCGGCAGGACAATGGCAAAGACCAGCGCCAGGATTTCCAGAATCAGAGAAATCCATTCCTTGCGGCGGCTGCCAATCAGATAGTCGCAGCGGTCTCTGCAGTATTCCGTGTGCAGAATGGTGTATTCCAGAAGA
>ONLO01000169.1 GCA_900318715.1 uncultured Eubacteriales bacterium
CTATTGGTGGGAAGAGACTCTCAAGTTCAAGATGTTCCTCAAGGAAAGCCAGAAGGCCCACCCGAAACAGAGCAAGAAAGTCTATTAAAAGGTATAAAACAAGCCCCGGAGTTTCCTCCGGGGCTTCGTTTTTTTCGGCTCAGTGCTGTTCGGTTTCGGTGACGCACTCGTTCTTGATCCGGCCGACCAGGTACTGCAGGGCGTCCACCACATGCGGGCGGATGTCCCCGCCGATGAGGACGTACATAATGTCGTCGCCGACGGACAGCTCGCCGTCGTTCAGCCAGACTTTGATATAGTAAATGCCTTCCATCTGATACGTCTCTTCTATGATGGAAGAGACTTTTTCACGGTCATAGGAAAAGAGCATGCCGGATACATCGGGAGCTGCTGAATTTCCCTGACGGACCTTTGCCCTGGCACTCTGCCGCACCACGCCGTTGTGGGTCAGATACATGCCGCACAGCGGCGCGCTCCGGTCGGCTTTGGCCTCGGCCAGCCATTCCTGCAGATTGGGACTTGGTTTCATGGGTAAATCCCTCCTTGCAGAATAGGATACCCGAAACCGGAAAAAGATGCAAAAATCCGGGCGCATTGTGGTAGAATAGGACAAGTTCGTTCAGGGGAGGGCATTATGATTGAGAGTTTTCGGGTCGCGCTGAATGCGGTCGTCCCATTTTTCTGTTACTTACTTTTCGGTTATATCCTGCGGAAGGTCAAAGCGGTTTCGGAGGAGTTTCTTGCCAAGATGAACCAGTTCGTCTTTCAGGCGTTCTTTCCCATTATGATGTTCCGGAGCGTCTTTGAGATGAACCGCGGGGACGGACTGAGCCCGCGGCTGATGGTGTTCGGCGTGGTTTCGCTGCTGGCGGTCATTGGACTGCTCATGGTCACGGTACCCCTGCTGGTGAAAGAAAACGCGAAACGCGGCGTTCTCATCCAGGCCATCTACCGCAGCAACATGGTGCTCTTTGCCATTCCCATGACGGAGAGCGTCTTCGGCCGGGAGGCAGCCGGTCTGGCGGCCGTTATGGTGGCCATCATCATTCCCATCTATAATGTAGCGGCGGTCCTCATCCTCGGGTACTTCGGCGGAGAAATCCGCGGCAGCCTGAAGATGGCCCTGAAGAAGATCCTGACCAACCCGCTCATTGAAGGCGCCATAGTCGGTGCCATCTTCTTTTTCTTGCGCATTCCGCTGCCGGGCAGTGTCCTCAAAGCGGTGGACGCCGTGGGCGACATGACGACCCCGCTGGCCATCATCATCCTCGGCGGCAGCATCCATCTCTCCGCCATTGACAAGGATTTAAAGTACGAGGTCCCGGCTCTGCTCATGCGCCTGGTGGTCCTGCCGGCCATTATGCTGGCGCTGTCGTTCCCGCTGGGCCTCTCCGGCTTTGAACGGTTCATTATTATGATTATGTACGGCGCGCCGGTGGCGGTAAGCACGTTCCCCATGGCAGTGAACATGAACGGGGACGGCAAACTTGCGGGCGATTTAGTCGTTTTAAGTACCGTGTTCTCCATCCTGACCCTGTTCGTCTGGATCTCCCTGCTGCACGCCAACGCGTGGATCTGAAAAAAAAATTTTTCAGCTTTAAAGTGCTAAATTGTTAAATTTCCAGTTGTTGCGGAGCGTTGCCTCTGTTACAATAGAACCAATATTTTTGCAAACGAACGACCCCTGCAGAAAGAAGGAAAACCCGAATGGAACAGCGTTACTACCAGAAAGAAATAGAAACTGCATCGCCCGAGGAGCTCAAGAAGATCCAGGACGAAAAGCTGGTTGCCCAGGTCAAGCGCGTCTACGAGACGGTGCCCTACTACCGCAAGAAATGCGAAGAGAAGGGCGTTACGCCGGACGACATCAAAGGCCGGGACGACCTCTATAAACTGCCGTTTCTGTCGAAAGCCGACCTCCGCGAGGCCTATCCGTACGGCCTGCTGGCCAAGCCTCTCAAGGAGTGTGTCCGCATCCAGTCCACCTCCGGCACGACCGGCAAACGCGTCGTGGCGTTCTACACCCAGAACGACATTGACATGTGGGAAGACTGCACGGCCCGCGCCATTGTGGCGGCCGGCGGCACCGACGAAGACGTCTGCCAGATTTCTTACGGCTACGGACTCTTCACCGGCGGTCCCGGACTCAACGGCGGTTCGCACAAGGTCGGCTGTCTGACGGTCCCGACATCCTCCGGCAACACCGAGCGCCAGATCATGTTCATCAAGGACCTGAGCGCCACCATTCTGTGCTGCACCCCTTCCTATGCCGCTTACCTCGGGGAGTCCATGAAGGAAATGGGTATGGGCCCGGACGACATTCCGCTCAAGGCCGGCATCTTCGGCGCCGAGGCCTGGAGTGAAGAAATGCGTC
>ONLO01000156.1 GCA_900318715.1 uncultured Eubacteriales bacterium
CGGATTTTACCATACCGAGACTATGCTTTTCAAGGCAAACGGTACAGAACCGTCAAAGTGTCGCATGCGGTGCGCGGCCCGGCGGTTCCGGCGGCTTCTCCCCGCCGCAGCGGCGGTTTTAAGCTATATTTTAGTTTGCTGGGGTATAACAGACCCGCAGAGAGAAATTCTGAAGTTTTTCTGGTATTTTTACGACTGGAGGATTTTGTTATGGATAAAAAGAAAAACGGCTTGAAGCCCGCACTGTTCACCCTCATTGTCGGATTCATTACCGCCAAACTCATGCGCAAGCAGGCCGACAAGGAAATTGACAAACTGTAAGAACCGGAACAAGTGAATACGCACTCCGGAAGCGCCCTTATGGGGCGCTTCTTTTTGGTCCGGTTTTGTTTCGGGTTTTGTGTTACAATAAGGGCATATTACGAAGGGCCTGTCCCGGAAGAAAGGAGGCGGTTCAAATGGGAGACGCTGCGGCGAACGCTGCCCGCACGGCGGAGAAGCCGGCCGCCGGGCGTATGCTCTGGCTGGATGCCGCCCGCGGCATGGCCATGGTCTTCATCATCATCGGCCACTGCGGATTCTTAAACGACTTTGAGCGGAACCTGATCTTCTCCTTCCACGTACCGCTCTTCTTTATTCTAAGCGGGTTTACGTACCGGAAGAAGCCGAATCGCCTGGGGAAATACGCAAAGCAACTCCTGGTCCCCTATCTGGTTACGTCGGCGCTGGTCATCCTGTTCTGGGTCCTGCGGCCGTACGAGTACTACACGGGCGTCCCGGACATTCTGAAGGCGGTCCTCTTCGGGTCCGGCAACCTGTTCGGGAGCTGGAAGGCCATTGGCGAAATCTGGTTCTTCCCCGCCCTGCTGATTGCACGGCTGCTCATGGACCTCATCTTTACCCTGAAGAAGGAGTGGGTGCGCGGTGTCCTGTGCTTTGCCCTGCTCATTCCCGTGTACGTCCTGCACCGGTTCGGCATCTGGCTGCCGCTCAGTGCGGACATTGCCATGGCGGCGGTATCGTTCCTGTACATTGGGCACCTGGTGCGGAAATACAGCGACACGGTGCTGTACTGGCCGCTCATCATCTTCTTCGCCGGGTTCTGGATTCTCAGTGTGTCGTATACCTCCATGTCCCTGTCCGCCCGGGACTACGGCATTTTCCCATTTGCCGCATGGCCGGGCGCCGTGGCCGGCAGCATGGTCGTCATCGGGCTGTGCAAACTGCTCTGCCGGGACGGCCCCTTGACGAAGGCGCTTGCCTGGGTCGGGCGGCACACCATCCTCATCCTGTGCATCCATTCGCTGGACTGGCGCATGCTGTTCGCGCTGCCGGGCGGCAAGCTGCAGGGGCTGAACCCCGGGCACGCCTGGAACGTCTTCATCTTCCTGGTCCGGCGGTTCGTCTTCGACCTCGGCGTGGCCGGCATTGTCCTGGGGCTGCGCGAAGGTGCGGCGCGGCTGTTGCAACATAAAAAGGAAGCCTCATAGAGGCTTCCTTTTTTGCGTCTTGTTTCAGATGACGAAGCGGTCGTCGGCGTCCGGTTCCGGGGTTCCGGCACCGTCTGCCGCTGGTACGGCATTACCGGGACCGCCCGTTCCGCCCCGCCGCCGGGCGCGCAGCCGTTCCAGCATGGGCGACTCCCACTCGTCTTCCTCCGGGCCGCGCATGAGCACCATGCCGTAGAGGAGCAGCAGCGGGTTGTAGCAGAGCTGGAAGAAGTTGTCCTGAATGACCGCCTGCAGCGCCAGCAGGGACAGCATGATGATAAAGTAGCCCTGCGGTTCCCGGTCCATGAGTTTCCGCATGAGCCACGTGGTAGCGGCCAGGAACAGGACGAGGAACAGCATGCCCCGGCGCACCAGGGTCTGCATGTACAGGTTGTCAATATAGGTGTACTTGCCTTCGGTCACGGCGTCCGCCACGCCTTCATAGTTGATTCCGTTGCCGACCATGTGGTAGTCGTAGCCCAGGAGCGTGAACCCGGCTTTCTTCAGCGCCTTAGCCGCCAGCATAATGCGGTGGTCCAAATGGCTGTTGAGTGCCACCGCCCATCCGGCATTGTGCAGATATCCCACCGACGCAATAATGCTGAACAGGGCAAACGCCACGAAGGACCAAATGAGGATCCACTTGATCCATCTGTGGTTTTTCAGCAAGTCCGGCCAAATTTTGAGCACCACGGCCGAAAGCAGTGCCAGCATGACAATGAAAAACGGCAGCCGGGACTTCGTGGCCGCAAAGAGCGCCACGTTCAGCACGGTGAGGCTCAGCAGTTCCCACCAGGAAATCCGGTTCTTTTTCAGGCAGATCCAGACCATGGTGACCCCCAGGAAAATGGTCGGCGCCACGAGCACGTAGTTGAAGCCGAGCGTCCAGCGGTCCCGTCCGCCAATGGGCAGGCAGTAGTTCGGGGTCCACCCGATGAGCGCGCTCAGGATGACCAGTGCCGTCGAGAGCGTTGCGGCCGCGGCGGCCACCCGTCCGGCCACCTTCCAGGACACCGTGCGGGCCGAGAAGAGGAAGATGAGGACCGGGATGGACCATCGCTCGTCGGCATGCCAGAACAGTTCGGACATGACCATGATGGCCAGCAGCCCGCCGAGGGACCGCCAGTCCAGCTGTCGCATTAATAGTTCCTTGAAAATGAGCAGGGCCATGGAAATGTTGATGACCATCAGGATGTGGTTGCCCCCGACCCCGTGGATGAGGAAGGACTGGCCGAAGATGAGAAGCGGAATAAACATGGCCAGTGCCACATAAAACATCAGGTTTCCGAGGTCCCGGTCGTTCCGGATGAGAAACTGTTCCATTCGCTTGAGTAATGCAGTCATTCTTTTCGTCCTTTTTCCTGTTCTTTGATGTCGGCGTCGACAATTTCCTCGCCGCTCCGCGTTTTTAACACTTCTTGCGATGCAGCACTCAACCCGTTATTGACAACCGCTGTCATATCACAGGTGGAGAGCGCATCCAGTTCTTCCTTGGTGACTTTTCCATCCCGGTAGTCCCGGACTATGGGCAGCTCGTACATGCTGTACTTGTCCTTGGTCCAGAACTTGGCCTTGTGGCGGACCACCCACCACGCCGGGACCCAGATGTACTTGTGCATGGCCGGCGAGACGGAGCCGATCATCCAGCACTGGCGGTCGCAGTGGCGGACCTTCTGCCGGACTTTGTCGGCCTGCGGGCTGTTCCAGAGCTCGTCCCAGGACTGCTCGTTCAGGTTGCCCATGACCTCCTTGTCCTTGGTGCCGTTGCACGGCATGACGTCGCCGTACGGGTCAATGAAGAAGGTGTCGAAGGCCATGTCACACGGGAGGAGCCGCGGCTGGCCGTAGATGTAGTTGATGAGGCCGTGATTGAAGTACGCGCGGAACCACTTCTTCGGGCTGTTCGAGTCCAGAAGCTCGTTGACCAGATGCTCGAAGTTTTCCGCCACCATGGGCCGGTCCTTAATGATGTTCTTGGCCTCTACGAAGTAGAAGCTGTTGTGGAGGCTGGCCGTGGCAAACTCCATGCCCATTTCGTTGGAGAGCTGGTAGAGCGGCACTAAGTCCTTGGCGTTCCGGTCCTGGACCGTCATGCCGAAGCCGACATCCTTCATGCCCATTTCCACCAGCTTTTTCAGCGTCTGGTAGCCGCGGGTGAAGCCGTCCGGCAGGCCGCGGATTTCGTCGTTGGTCTGCTGGAGCCCCTCAATGGAAATGCGGATGCCAATTTCCGGGAACTCCCGCGCAAGCGCCAGGATGCGGTCCGTGAAGAAACCGTTTGTGGAAATGACAATGCGGTCGCTCTTCTCGTACAGCACGCGGACAATGTCCGCCAGATCTTCGCGCAGGAAGGGCTCGCCGCCGGTAATGTTGGTAAAGTACATGGGCGGCAGCTTGCGGATGGTGTCGAGCGATATTTCCTCGTCCTTGCGGGACGGGGCCTTGTAGCGGTTGCACATGTTACACCGCGCGTTGCAGCGGTATGTGACAATGACGGTACCGTTGAGCTTCTTTTCTGCCATGGGTTACTCCTTCTGGTGGTTGAACTTATTCCGGTTTCCGGCTCTTCAGGACTTTGGCCGGCACGCCGCCGACTACGGTGTAGTCGGGCACGTCTTTGGTGACCACGGCGCCGGCGGCAATGACGCAGCCCTTGCCGATGGTGACGCCGTCCAGGATACTGACCTTGGCGCCGATCCAGCAGTCTTCGCCAATGGTAATGCCCTTGCGGGTGGCACCCTGCAGCCGGATGGGGACATCCGGGTCTGCAAAATTATGGTTCTCGGCCGCCATGGTGACATTGGAGGCAAAAATGCAGTTGTCGCCAATGGTCACGGGGCCGCGGACTTCAATGAAACAGTTCTGCGCAAAACCGACGTGGTCCCCTATGGTCAGGGACTCGCCGAGTTCGCGGATGACGCCCGTGCACTCAATAATGGTGCCGGCGCCAATGGAGACGTTATTGCCGAACGTAATGCCGCCCTTGGAGAGCGCGTTGATGACGGCGCCGTCGCCGACGGTGAGACCGCCGCCGGTCCGGATGTGCCGGGCGTGGCGGATCTTGGCGCCCTTCCCGACGAAGACCAGCCCGTGGGCTTCTTTAAAGAAGCGGCTCTTCCACAGGCCGCGGCAGGCCTGGACGCCCTTCTCCCCTAAGATGAGAAGGATGTCGGCCGACGAAATGGCCGGGTCCAGCTGATAGGGTTCGTGCTTAATTTTGGTAATGACACCGGAAACCAGTTTGTTCAGCATAGTTCTGTCCTCGTTCTGATTTATCGTTATTCTTCTTTGGGTTTGTCTTACTTGAGATTGTTGTACAGCTTGATGATGTCGTCCGTGTAACGGTCCAGCGTATAGAGGTCGGTCTTGCGGCAGGCCTCCTGCATGGATGCAAGCATGTCGTTGTCCTCCCACAGAGTTCGGACCGCGGACTGCAGCGCTTCCGCATTCCCGCCCGGGAAGACCAGGCCGTTGGCGCCGTGTTCAATGAGTTCGGGCGTGCCGCCGAGGTCGGACCCGATGACGGGCGTGCCGAGTGCCTCGGACTCCAGGATGGAGAGCGGACAGTTCTCGTACCACTCGGACGGGTACAGCGTGACGTCCGCGCCGGCAATGAGCGCGTGCAGCGCCGTGCCGGACTGGAACCCGGCAAAGAAGACGTTGCTCTTCGCTGCGGCGGCCTCCCGGACGGCGGCCTCCAGCGGACCGCTTCCGGCGAACACGAAGTTCACCTGCGGGAGTTCTGCTGCCACTTGGAGCAAAGTCCCAATGCCCTTCTCCCGGCTCAGGCGGCCGAAGTAGAGGGCGTAGCGTTCCGGAAGCGGTTTGCCGACGTCGAGCGACGACAGCGTCTCCGCAAGGACGGCGTCCGACGGGCACTCCGCCTGCTCCGCAAAGTTGTGCATGACGTGGAGGGCGGAGTCGTGGACCCCGGCTTCGGTAATCTTTTTGGCAATGAAGCGGCTGGGGCACACATAGGCATCCACCAGGTTGTAGCTGTCCCGGGTGTGGTAGTAGTAGGACTCGAGGGCCGCAAGTCCGCTCTTC
>ONLO01000072.1 GCA_900318715.1 uncultured Eubacteriales bacterium
CCCGCTCCCACCGAGAGTCCGGACGCCTTGTTCACTTCGCTGGTGATGATCTGGTCGGCAATGGTGTCAATAAGCTTGCGTCGGATGCCGGCCTTGTCCGTGCCGAGTTCCACCGCCTTTTGCGCGGTCTCTTCGGAAACGTACTCCCCAATGGCGGCGTTCAAGAACTTCTCCCGGTCCACGACGTTGGCGGAAATGGCCAGCACCTTTTCAATGGTGGCAGGAACATCCAGGTTGAAGTCCTTCGGGTCAAAGTTCTTGACCTTATTGATGGCGTTTTCGCGCGCGTCCCGAAGGTCCTGGGATGTTAAGTTCCGGGACTTCTCCAGAAGGTCCATGCCTTTGGCTTTGGCGGACTCTTTCATCTTGTCGGTATCTATGTTCTCCACGGCCTCGGCCGCCTTGTCGGCCGCTTTCCGCAGGAACTTGCTGAGTTTTTCCTGAGTGGTTTCCATGGAACGTGGTTCCTCCTGTATTCATAGTAAACTTATCTTACAAGCATTATAGACCAAAGCGGAAAAAGAGCAACCGGATTCCATTCAAGCAATGATGTTAAGGTGATTAACATCAACAAAATCCGGAAAACTGATGAAATAAGCTTTGTTTCTTTTATCAATAGCTATTATTTGTCAGTTATTTTACAATGGTAAATTGTTAGGAACGGACAAGATGTCCGAACATTATTAGTTCTGATTTTTGGAGGAAAAACTTATGGAATTCAAGAAAGTTACCATCCTCGGCGGCGGCGTTCTGGGTACCCAGATTGCCATGCAGTCCGCTTACTGCGGCAAAGAAGTCACCATGTGGCTCCGGAGCAAAGACTCCATTACCCGCACCCAGCCGAAACTCGACCGCCTTTACAAGGTCTATCAGCAGATGGCCGACAAAATGAAGGCCACCGGCTCGGCCGAAGATTTCTGCGGCGGTCTTGCTGACAGCTATGACGTTTTCGACTATGACGACACCACCAAACGGATTGCCGATGCCAAAAACCACATCCATCTGGAACTCGACCTTGCCAAGGCCGTGGAAGGCGCTGACATTGTCATTGAGGCCATTTCCGAAGACAAGAAACTGAAGATTGAAATGTTCAAGAACCTGGCCAAGGTCCTGGACAAGAATACCCTGCTTGTAACGAACTCGTCTTCGTTCCTGCCGTCCAAGTTCACCAAATACACCCCGAATAAGAAACGGTATCTGGCGCTTCACTTTGCCAACAACATCTGGAAGCAGAACATTACGGAAGTCATGCGCACGGAAGACACGTCCGACGAGTCCTTCGACGCCGCCGTCCGCTTCTCCAAGGAAATCAACATGCAGCCGAACCGCATTAACAAGGAGCATGCCGGCTACATCCTCAACACCCTGCTGATTCCGCTGCTGTCCGGCGCCATGGAACTCGTGGCCCTCGGCTACGCTTCCCCGGAAGACGTGGACCGCACCTGGCGGAACGGCACCGGCGCTCCCTACGGCCCGTGCGAAATATACGACGTCGTCGGCCTGGACACCGGCTACAACATTGTCAAGAGATATGTCAACGTTCCGAAGTTCATTGCCGGTTATGACTTCAAGGCCATTGCCGGACTTCTGGAGAAATACATGAAAGCCGGCAAGACCGGTGTCAACGCCGGCGAAGGCTTCTTCAAGTATGACGCCGACGGCAAACGCATTGACAACGACTAATCCCCAATAACCGACCACCTATTGGAAAAAGACCTCACCGAATTCGGTGAGGTCTTTTTGTTTCGGTAAAGTCTGTTTGGTTCAGCGGATGAAGTGGGTCCAGACACGCTCTTCTTTTTCCGGGAGCCCGAACTGCTCTTTGCCGAGGGCAATGGACTTCATGAGGAAGGCCATGTTCCGTGCAAGGGTGCGCATGGTCTGGAGGCCTTCGGCGTCCTGCTCCGCGTCCCCCGGCGCCCGGCCGTGGACAATGTTCCAGTACTGGCTCGGGACCACCGGCATGTTGCTGATGGTGAAGTACTTGTTGAGTTCGTCGAACGTGGCCGTCGTGCCGCCGCGGCGGGCAACTGCCACACTGGCGCCAACCTTCATGGTCGGATCAAACTTCATACTGTAGAACAAGCGGTCCAGGACAGCAATGGTGGCAGCGCTGGCCGATGCATAGTGCACCGGTGCCCCGACGACCAGTCCGTCGGCAGCTTCCAGTTTTTTCGCAATTTCGTTGACAACGTCCTGGAACACACAGCCGTCGTGTGTGCCGCAGTACCCGCAGGCCATACAGCCGCGGACGTTCTGGTTCCCGACCTGGATGAGTTCGGTTTCAATGCCCTGCTTCTGGAGTTCTTTCTCCACTTCGTGCAGCGCAATGTACGTGTTGCCCTCCGCATGCGGAGAACCGTTGAGAAGTATAACTTTCATTCTTTCTATGCCTTTCTTTCTTCCATCCGGATTACAGGAACGTTTCCTTGACCCGGACCAGTTCGTCCCGGATGTTGATGTGCTGCGGACAGACTTCCTCACACTGGCCGCACTGGATGCAGTCGGCGGCGCTGCCCTTGCCCATGCTGTTTGTGCGTAACTGCAGCTGGCTGCCGGCAATGTCCTTGTTGTGGTACACCGTGTAAAGGTTCAGCGCATTGAACGAAATGGAAATGCCGATGTTGCACGGGCAGACCTTGGAACAGTAGTCACAGCTGGTGCACGGGATGAGCGGGATCTTGTCCAGTTCCTCCTGCGCTTTGGCAATGACCGCCCGCTCCTCTTCCGTCAGATGGGTGAAGTCCTTCATATACGAGAGGTTGTCCTCCATCTGCTGGACGTTGCTCATGCCGGAGAGGACGACGAGCACGCCGGGAAGGTCGGCGGCAAACCGTACGGCCCACGATGCCACGGACTTATCCGGGTCCGCTTCTTGGAAGAGCTTTGCCACGGCCTCCGGCGGCGTAGCCAGGTTCCCGCCCTTGACGGGTTCCATGACAACGACCGGTTTGCCGTGTTTCTGCGCCGCTTCATAACAGGCGCGGGACTGCACGGACGGGCTGTCCCAGTCCGCATAGTTGATCTGCAGCTGTACGAAGTCGAGTTCCGGATGCAGGGTGAGGACTTCGTCCACTTCCTCCGGCGTCGTGTGGAACGAGGCGCCGATGTTTTTGACAATGCCCTTCTCTTTCTGCTCTATGACCCAGTCCCAGAGACCGAAGTCGTCAAAGACTTTGCGGCGGTTGTCGCCAATGTTGTGGAGCAGGTAGTAATCAAAGTAGCCTGCGCCGGAACGCTCCAGAGACGTCTCCAGCTGCTTTACCGCATCTTCGCGGCTCTTGCTGCCGATCCAGGCGGCGTTCTTGGTGGCCAGCGTGAAGCTGTCCCGCGGATACCGTTCCACGAGTGCCTTCCGGATGGCCTCCTCGGAGCCGGTGTAGGCCCAGGCCGTGTCAAAGTAGGTGCAGCCGGCCTCCATGAAGAGGTCGACCATTTCCTTGGTCTGTTCCAAGTCAATGGTGCCATCTTCCAGTTTCGGAAGACGCATTAATCCGAAGCCCAGTTTCTTGGGTGCTTTCCCATAATCAAATGCCATACTGTCAGCTCCTTCCGATACTATTGTACCAAAAATCCGGAAGAATTTATCCGTTCATCCATTCCCGTACCATCCGGATTTCGTTTTTGTAGCCGGCCTCGTCGTTGGGCGTCTCCAGAATGAAGGGTTTGTCCTGGAGGGCCGGGTGCGTCACAATGCGTTTCATGGCTTCGG
>ONLO01000063.1 GCA_900318715.1 uncultured Eubacteriales bacterium
CGGCGGGCGCCGCGCGGTGCCGCACAGCAAGTAAGATTTAGGTGGTAAGAGTTTGGAACTGTTCAACTCCAGAGACAAACGGTACAAAAGTAAATATGGTGCTGTGGAGAGCGGAGCGGTCCTGACCTTCCGCCTGCTTCTGCCGTTCGATTCGGGCGCGGTGTGCTACTCCGCCCGCATGTTCGTGGAGTCCGAATTCACGGGCGAGATCGAAACGGTAGATTTCGTCGGCACCGGGAAATTCGAGAACGGGTTCCGTTGGTGGGAATTGCATTACCGCGCCAGGGAGCCCGGTCTTTACTGGTATTACTTCGAATACGACGGCCCCTACTCCACCGAACCCATTTACCGCGGCCCCTTCGGCAGCGGCGAAATTACCCAGCGCGTCAACAAGTGGCAGCTGACCGTCTACGAGCGCGGCTACCGGACCCCGGAGCTGCTCAAGGGCGGCATTATGTACCAGATTTTCCCGGACCGGTTCTGCCGCTCCGGCCATCCGAAGGAGAACGTGCCTTCGGACCGGGACATGGTGCCGTGGGACGCGGAGCCCCGGTGGCGCCCGGACGAGTACGGCAAGGTCTGGAACAACGACTACTTCGGCGGGGACCTGCGCGGCATTACGGAGAAACTCTCCTACCTGCGGGACCTCGGCGTGAACATGATTTACTTAAACCCCATCTTCGAGTCCCACACGAACCACCGCTACAGCACGGCGGACTATTCGAAGATTGACCCGCTGCTCGGCACCGAGGAGGACTTCAAGGCCCTCTGCAACACGGCGCACTGGTACGGCATCAAGGTCATCCTGGACGGCGTGTTCAACCACACCGGTGACGACAGCGTCTACTTCAACAAGAAGGGCCGTTATCCGGAGCCGGGCGCGTACAACTCCAAGGAGTCCCCGTACTACAGCTGGTTCAAGTTCAACGAGTGGCCGGACGACTACGAGTCCTGGTGGAACTTCGACACCCTGCCGAACGTTGACGAAAATAACCCCGAATACATAGAATATATTACCGGGCCGAACGGCATTATTGCCAAGTGGCTCCGCCTCGGCGCGGACGGCTGGCGGCTGGACGTGGCCGACGAGCTGCCGGATTCGTTCATTGAGAAAATCCATGAACGCGCCCGGCTGACGAAGCCGAACGCCATTGTCATTGGCGAAGTTTGGGAGGACGCCTCCAACAAGATTTCGTACAGCCAGCGCCGGAAATACCTGCTGGGCCGCGAGCTGGACAGCGTCATGAACTACCCGTTCGCCAATGCCATTATTGACTTCCTGGCGGACAACGACGCCGAGAACTTCCTGGACAAGATCCTGACGGTGACGGAGAACTATCCGAAGCCCATTGTGGACGAGCTCATGAACCTGCTCGGCACGCACGACACGGAGCGGATCCTGACCCGGCTGGCCGGCGCCCCCTGCGGCACGCACGACCGCCAGTGGCAGTCCGAGCAGTGGCTCAGCCCGGCGCAGCACATCTACGGCGTCATGCTGGAGCAGATGGCAGCCACCATGCAGTACACGCTCCCCGGTTTCCCCTCCCTCTACTATGGCGATGAAGCCGGTATGGAAGGATACAAAGATCCCTTCAACCGCAGAGGCATGACGTGGGACAACATCAACACGGACCTGCATGCGTGGTACACGTGGCTGGGGCATCTGCGCCGCACGTGTCCGCTGCTGAAGCACGGGCAGTTCGTGCCGGTGTCCGGTGCGCAGGGCTGTGTTGCGTACGCCCGCATGGACGTTACGCACCCGGACCTCTCCGCCGACGGCGACGCCATTGTCATCATTGCCAACCGAAACGGCCATGAAATTGACTATTACCTGCCGGAAGAGCTCTCCGACCTGGTGCCCATTATGAATGTGGAGAAGCTGGACGGCCGCTGCGTGCGGATCGGCGCGGTCATGTGCGCCATCCTGGGACGCGGCGCCTGGACGCTGTCCGAACCCATGGAGGAGCCGGACAAGCGCCCCGACCGCTTTAAAGACGTATGAGAAAAACCCCCGTTCCAAACGGGGGTTTTTGTATTGCAAAAATGATTTTTTACAGTTTGGCGGCAATTTCGAGGAGGATTTCCGAGAGGGCCGTTTCGGCAAGGTTGTTGAGTTCTTGATAGGCGTCCAGAGCACTGTCGTCGGCGTCGTCGGATATTTTCCGCACGGAGAGGAACGGGACGCCGAGGCGGCCGGCCGCAGCGGCGCAGGCGGCGGTCTCCATGTCGAATGCCTGAATGGAGAACTCCTCCTTGTAGAAGTCCTTCGTGGCGGGGTCCGTCAGGAAGAAGTCCCCTGTGCCGAAGGCACCCTCCTGAACACCCTCTATGCGAAGGGCAGCTGCCAGGAGTTCGGGGTCTGCATGGTGGACCCGCGTGCCGTCGGTCTTCTGACCCAGGGCACAGCCAAAGGCACGCAGGTCGAAGTCGCATTCGACATACGAGCGGCCGGCTACAATGTCGCCCTTGTGCAGGTGCGAAATGGCGCCGGACAGCCCGGCGCTTAAGACGCAGTCCGCGCCATAGCGCAGCACAAGGACGCACACGGCCGCCGCCGCATTGACTTTTCCTATGCCGCTTTCTATTGCAATAATGGCTGAATCGCCCAAGGGCATGGTAACCACGTTAAACCCCGGGTCCTCCAGCTTCCGCCCGCCGTTGGCCAGGGCGTGCTCGAGGAACGGTTTGAATTCCATTTCATCGGCAAAGAGAAATCCAATTGTTTTCATAGGTCTCCTCCTTCAAGAGCGCAGGCCGGGTGCGCAGATTGGGCGCAGCAGGCCGCGCGGGCAGGGTTCGTGTTCTGTGAAAATTATAGAGGGTTTCCCGCGGAGGTGCAAGGATGAGGACTTTATTATAACTTTTTAATGTGTTATACTTTCTCTGTACTTTACGCAAACACGAAACTAAGTAACCGAGGTGCACATCATGGAGAAAACGAGAGTTAAACTCAATATCTGCGGTAATGACTACTACATCAACACCGACGAAGATCCGAAATACGTTCAGGAGCTCGGCGAAGAGCTGGACGAGGCTCTCACCCGCATTACCCATGACAACCACAGACTGTCGCAGACGCAGGCGGCCATTCTCTGCGCGCTCGACTATGCCGACCAGGCAAAACGCGCCAACGACACGGCCGACAATCTGCGCAACCAGATCAAAGACTATCTGGAAGACTCTGCCCGGTACAAGATGGAAGCGGAAGTGGCCAAGCGCGAAGTGGACCGCCTGACCAAAGAGCTCCAGAGCAGCAAGCCCTTTTGAGGCTCCTTCCGAACAGGACACGGCGCCGGAAGACGAAGACCCTTCGGAGCCGCCTGACGGCGGAAGAAACAAAGCGAAAGAAGAGGTTGCGGATCAGCTCGCTTTTTTTAAGCGCAAGGTCCTGAGGAACCGCGGTTCTGCCCGGCAGGACTCCCCCAGGGCCAAACCCAAGGCTGCTCCAAGGCCGCGCAAGGAGGCGTCCTCGGACGACCGTTCCCTCCTGCGCAAAACACTTGACCAGATCCGGGGCCTGAAATAAGACCCCGGTCTTTTTTTGACTATGAGAAATCCGACGGAAATCCTGGCCCCTGCGGGAAGCATGGAGGCGCTGAAGGCTGCGGTGCACTGCGGTGCGGACGCGGTCTATCTCGGTGCGGGTTCCTTGAATGCGCGGCGCTCCGCCGCCAATTTTACGGAGGATTCTCTCTGCGATGCAGTCTCCTTCTCCCATCTCCGCGGCACCCAAGTCCATCTGACTCTGAACACCCTGGTAAGGGATGAGGAGCGCAAGGAAGCGCTGGAGCTCATAGAGCTCGGGTGCCGCGCCGGCGTGGATGCCTTTATTGTCCAGGACCTGGGCATGGCTGCCCTGGCCCGCGCGGCGGCCCCGGACATACCGCTGCATGCCTCCACGCAGATGGCCGTCATGACGGCCGACGGCATGAACCGGCTGAAGGACCTCGGCTTCAAACGGATTGTCCTGCCCCGGGAACTCAGTCTGGAAGAAATCCGGAAGATTCGGGAACGGACTGACCTGGAACTGGAAATCTTCGTCCACGGCGCCCTCTGCATGTGCGTCTCCGGCCAGTGCTACCTGTCCGGCATGCTCGGCGGCCGCAGCGGCAACCGCGGACTGTGCGCCCAGCCCTGCCGCCTGCCGTTCGCGGCGGAGGGTATGGATGGCCGCAACGCCGGCGCCCCGCGCCACGACCTGTCCCTCAAAGACTTAGACTTAATTCAGCATATTCCCGAGCTGATGGATGCCGGCATCTGTTCCTTCAAAATTGAAGGCCGGATGAAGCGGCCGGAGTACGTGGCCGCGGCGGTCACGGCGTGCATCAACCAGCTGGAGGGCAAAACCGACGAGGCTCTGGACCAGGACCCGCGGAACGTCTTCTCCCGCTCCGGCTTCACCGACGGCTACCTCATCGGAAACCGCGGGCCGCACATGTTCGGCACCCGGACCAAGGAAGACGTTACGGCCGCCGGTCCCGCGCTGGAACGCCTCCGCACGCTGTATGCCGAAGCGCCCCGCTCGGCGGGACCCACGCGTGTGGACTTCGTCCTGGAGGCGGAGGTCGGCAAGCCGGCTGCGCTGACGGCGGCGTACACCGGCCCCATGAATTGTTTGAACCACTCCCTCACCGTTCATTCGGAATCCGCGGTAGAAGCGGCCCAAAACAAGCCCACGGAGGAAGAGACCGTTGTAAAGCAGCTTTCCAAGACCGGCGGCACGGCATTCCACACTGGAACCATTGACGTGCGGCTTGGGGAGAGCTGTTTCCTTCCCGCCTCGGTCCTGAACCAGCTGCGGAGAGACGCGCTGGACCAGGTCACCGCGCAGATTGTTGACGCCGGGAAGAAAGAGTTCCATTCGGTGGACGTCGACGCACTGACCGGCAAGACGGCAGGCAGCGTGGCCGGTGACGAGCCCGGCAATGTGGCTGACAGTGCGAAGGCCTTCTCGCTCGACGCCGCACGTGACCGCGCAAAAGACTCTGCTCTGGTCCTGCGCTTCGACAACGTGAAGCAGATTCCAGAAGATTTGTTCCACCGGGAGGATGTCACTGTTATCCTGCCACTAACGGCGGATGGCAACGCTATGGAGCGGCTGCGCAACGCCGGCATCCGGTTCGGCGTGGAGATTCCGCGGGCCTTATATGAGGTGACCGGTGACGGAAC
Source organism: uncultured Eubacteriales bacterium (assembly GCA_900318715.1). Lineage (GTDB taxonomy): Bacteria > Bacillota > Clostridia > Oscillospirales > Acutalibacteraceae > RUG420. The sequence continues at coordinate 5,170 of ONLO01000063.1, forward strand.
CAGCCGCGTGGAACAGCAGCTGGATACCGCCAAAGCACACGGCGCCGCCTTTGCGTTTGCCGGTACCCTCGACGGAGTCGTGCTGGCGCAGAAGCACGGCCTTCCGGTCCTCGGCGGGCCGACTCTGAACGTATACAACTCGACGGCCCTGGCGGAATACCGGAAGCTCGGCGTCAAAGACCTGACAGTGTCCATTGAAATGACATTGGACGAAATTGGAGCACTGAAAGACTTTGTGCCGGATGGCCACCCCGCCGCTCCTTTCCGGAAACTGTTCCTGGCCTATGGCCGCACGCCGCTGATGCTGTTCCGCAACTGCCCCATCCAAAACAGCATGAGCTGTGACCAGTGCCGCCGGCAGCAGTCCCTGACAGACCGTAAGGGCGTGCAGTTCCCGGTGCGCTGTGTGAACGGCGCCGCTGAGCTGCTGAACTCGCGCCCCATCTGGATGGCCGACCGCCTGCACGAAGTGCACGGAATAGACGCCCTCCTTCTTTGGTTCACGGTGGAAACCCCCAAAGAAGCGGCGGACATCCTAACCGCAACGGCGGCACAGCAACCGCCGACCACCGAAGAATTCACTCGCGGCCTTTATTACCGAGGCGTTCTCTGAGAGAGGCTGGCGTAACGGATATAGAGCTGAATCGCACAGGAAAACAGGAGGAACCCCCATGAGCAACGAAGTCAAAATTAAGTACTTCACCGACAAAATTGAAAAGCTGCGGTACATTGACGGCAAGTCGGACTGGATCGACCTGCGTGCCGCCGAGGACATTACCCTGAAGCAGGGCGAGTTCGCGCTGATTCCGCTCGGCGTGGCCATGCAGCTGCCCGCGGGCTGTGAGGCCCACGTGGTGCCGCGCTCGTCCACCTTCAAGAACTTCGGCATTATCCAGGTGAATTCCATGGGCGTCATTGACGCCTCCTATTCCGGCGACAACGACCAGTGGTTCATGCCGGTGCTGGCCATGCGGGACACCGAAATCCACATCAACGACCGCGTCTGCCAGTTCCGCATTATGGCGAACCAGCCGCAGATTTCCTTCACGGAGGTCACGCATCTGGAAGGACCGGACCGCGGGGGCTTCGGCTCAACCGGCAAGGCATAAGCGGCGCGGTGTGCACGCCGCCCGCCCCCGGGACCGCACAGCCCGCACCCGGGACGCCGCGCGGAAACCCGGTAATTGATAAGTGCATTTTAATATGGTAAACTACTACCATGTAAATTTTGAAATAGGAGGCCTGTTTATGGATTCCGAAAAAAAGCTCACCAAGACTTCTTCCAAAATTGAAGAAGCCGCAGAACAGAAAGCGGACCTCGGCGCCAAACGCGTCCGGATTATGCCCACCGGCATTGCCGCCATTGCCTTTGTCATTATCTTTGGCATCATCTGCGCCATCCTTGCGCCGGTCACGGGTGCCACCGGTACGCTCTGGGCTCTGTTCCCGCCGGTCATTGCCATTGGTCTTGCGCTCGTCACCAAGGAAGTCTACTCGTCCCTGTTCGTCGGTCTGCTCGTCGGCGCGTTCATTGCCGGCGGCTTCAATCCGCTGACCTCCATGGACCACATGATCAACGACGGCCTCATTGGTGCCATTACCGGCCAGGCCGGCATCTTCCTGTTCCTCGTTCTCCTCGGAACCCTGGTTTCCCTGGTCAACAAGGCCGGCGGATCCGCCGCATTCGGCAAATGGGCCAGCACCCACATCAAGTCCCGCGTCGGTGCCATGCTCGCCACGTTTGTTCTGGGTGTCCTCATCTTCATTGATGACTATTTCAACTGCCTGACCGTCGGTGCCGTCATGCGCCCGGTCACGGACTCGCATCGGATTTCCCGTCCGAAGCTTGCCTACCTCATTGACGCCACGGCCGCTCCCATCTGCATGATTGCTCCCATTTCTTCCTGGGCCGCCGCCGTTTCGTCCTATGCCGCAGACGGTCAGGGCATTAAGCTCTTCGTCTCGGCCATCCCCTACAACTACTATTCGCTTCTGACCCTGGTCTTCATCATTGCCATGGCTCTCATGCGCGTCGACTACGGTCCCATGAAGCGCTACGAAATCAACGCCATTCAGAACAACGACCTCTTCACCGACGGCGAAAACGTCCAGACCGAAGAGGATGTTCCGAACCCGAACGGCAAACTCATTGACCTGGTCCTTCCGGTCGTCTTCCTCATTGCCATCTGCGTCTTTGCACTGGTCTATGTCGGCGGCATCCTGGACGGCTCCAGCTTCATTACCGCCTTCTCTGACACCGATGCCACCATCGGCCTGCCCTGGGGCGCTCTCATTGCCGTTGTCTGCACCATGATTTATCTGATGTGCCGCAAGGTCATTACCTTCAAAGAAGCCATGAAATCCATTCCGGACGGCTTCATTGCCATGCTCGCCCCCATCCTTATTCTCACCCTTGCCACCGCTCTGAAGAACATGACCGGTCTCCTCGAGGCCTCCACGTTCGTCGGCGGTGCCATGGAAGGCGCAGCCGTTGGTCTTCGGAACATGCTTCCGGCCATCATCTTCCTGGTAGCCGTGTTCATTTCGTTCTCCACCGGTACGTCCTGGGGTACGTTCGGTATCCTGATCCCCATTGTCACGGCCGTCTTCGGCGCCGGAGATCCGCTCTATGTCATGGGCATCTCCGCCTGCCTTGCCGGTTCCGTCTGCGGCGACCACTGCTCCCCCATTTCCGACACGACCATCATGTCCTCGGCGGGTGCCATGTGTGACCACCTGAACCACGTCAAGACGCAGCTGCCTTACGCACTGACCGTAGCCGGCGTATCCTTCGTCTCCTACGTCATTGCCGGTTTCGTCAAGAATGTCGGCTGGTCCCTTCTCATTGCCTGTCTTGCCATGCTGCTGACGCTTGTCGTCATCCGCATCCTGACCGGCGCCGAGAAGAACCCGAAGGTTATTGAGACCGCGGAATAATTGCTCTGGCGATTCAGAACTCTAACAAAAAAGACCCTCGCATCTGCGAGGGTCTTTTAGTATCTGCTGTCGGTCAGATGACAATGCCGCCGTTGACGCCCAGCACC
>ONLO01000170.1 GCA_900318715.1 uncultured Eubacteriales bacterium
TGGGAACGAACCACCCGGAACCCAAGTTCCAGAAGGCCGTTCTCCAGATAAGGACGCTCCGTCTCCACAAGGGTCCGGAGGCGGTCCAGATAGTCATAGTCTTCGAGGGCGGCCACACCGGCTTTCTGCGCCAGATAGGACACGCTCCAGGGCGCTCCCGCGTTCCGGAACGCCTCCATCAGGTCGCCGCTGCTGCAGAGCAGATACCCGAGACGGACGCCGGCCATGGCATACGTCTTGGTAAAGGCCTTGAGCAGAATGAGATTCGGGTTGTACTCCAGAAACTCCTTCGGGTACTCCCGTTCCTCCGGCGTCAGGAAGTCCGCAAACGTCTCATCCATCAGGACGTACGCATGGGCTTTGCTGGCGGCCACACAGATTTGGTTGATGGCATCCGTGCCGAGCCGTGTACCGGTCGGATTATTGGGTTCGCATAAAAGGACCAGACCGGTCTGTACCGGAATGTCCGGGACCCGATCGGCCTGATAATAATGAATGTTGCAGTGCAGGCTCCGCAGAACGCTTTCGTATTCCGTAAAGGTCGGCGCCGGTACGACGGCATTATGCGGATGAAGCGTCTGCAGGACCCGGTAGATGAGGTCCGCCGCGCCGTTGCCGCAGAGGATCCACTCCTCCGGGACATTCTCATAGGCCGCAAGAGCCGCCGTCAGCTCCCGGCACAGCGGGTCCGGGTAACGGTCGACGTCGGCCGAGGCCACGCGCAGCGCCTTGTAGACGCCGTCCGGAACGCCCAGCGGGCTGATGTTCGCTGAAAAATCCAGAGGCATGGTCCCGTGTTCGGTTTCATACGAGGCCCAGTCGCCCCCGTGGATGGTTGTCATATCGTTCTCTCCCGGTACTAGTAAAAGATGAGGACCATGAGGAAGTACAGCAGCGTGCAGAGAAGCCCGCCGGCCAAAAGATACAGGAATCCGGACACGTACATCATGCGGTTGGCACGAAGAATGTCGTCGTTCTCAATGTCCCGTAAATTGTCGCCGATATAGGGCTTCTTGACCAGATGGCCGAAGTAGCGGCTCGGGCCGCCCAGCCAGACGCCGAGAGCGCCGGCGCAGGCCGCTTCGCACTGTCCGGCATTCGGGCTCGGGTGCTTGCTGCGGTCCCGTTTCCAGATGTCCCGGGCGCCGCGCCAGTCGTTGCGGGTAAAGAAGGCCGCCACAATCCAGAAGCGGGCGGCAAGTCGGCTCGGAATGAGATTGGCCAGGTCATCCAGTTTCGCGGCATAGAAGCCGAAGTAACGGTACTCCGGGGTCTTGTAGCCGAACATGCTGTCCAGCGTATTGATGGCTTTGTAGGTCAGGGCCAGCGGCGCGCCGGCAAACAGCATGTAGAACAGTGGTGCAATGACCCCGTCGGACGAGCTCTCAGCTACGGTTTCCACGGTGGCGCGGGTCACGCCGGCTTCGTCCAGACCGTCCACGTCCCGGCCGACAATTTCCCCAACGGCCTCCTGCGCTTCAAAGAGGTCCCCTTCTTCCAGGGCAAACCAGACGTTCTTGCTGTGTTTGGCAAGGTCACGGGATGCCAGGCACTGCCAGCACCAGAGGACCTGCGGGATCATGCCGATTAAATGGTCGTAGGCATAGAGTCCCCAACAGATTCCTCCGGACACGAGAAATGTGACGAGCGGAATGACAATGACCATCCGCCGGCCGGCCTTCATCTGCCCTTCCCGGTCATCCGGATACTTGGCGCGCAGGCGTTTCTCCATGCGGGAGGCCCACCAGCCGATGATCCGGACGGGGTGCGGGAACCAGGCCGGATCTCCTATGAGGATGTCCAGCAAGTATCCGGCAAGCACCGCCAGTAAGAAAGTCATTCCGTTTCCCCCTTCAAGTAAGAAACTTGTTTAATAAAACGAAGTTCTCTATTATCATGCCACGTTTTGGGCGAGACTTCCAGTAAATATCCGCATCCATTGGGCGTCAGAGACGAAAAATAGTCCAGCTTCGGGACCGCATAGGACGACATGACCGCCATTTCCGTGCCTCCGTGGGCCACAATGACAACCGTTTCCTTCCCGTTTGCGATGCAGTCATCAAGCAGTGCATCCAGTGCCTTGCAGACCCGGGCGGTAAACCCGTCCAGGGATTCGCCGTTTGGGATGGGCAGTGTGCACCTGGAGTTCACCCAGGCGCGGTAGTCCGGGTCATGTTCCATGTCCAGGTAGCTGCGGCCTTCGAAGACTCCGAAATCCATTTCCTCGAGGCCCGGGACCACGACCTGCGGGACGCCGGGAAACAGAATGGATGCCGTCTCCGCTGTCCGGCGGTACTTGGTCACAAAGACCCGGTCCGGATGGACTTCTTCCGCTTGCCGAAGCTCCGCTTTGCCCTCATTGGACAGCGGCGAGTCGGTTTTGCCCTGATAGGCCTTATTCTGGTTGTGTTCGGTTTTTCCGTGACGGATGAGATATACGTTCATGAGTTGTCAGTTCGTTCCCTTCAGGACCATGGGCAGTCCGCAGCACATGCGGATGACCGTGTCCGCCTGTTCGGCCAGAAGGCAGGCCAGACGGCCGGCCTGTTCCCGCCGGAACCGTTCGCCGGCATCCATGGGAACCACGCCTCCCCCGGTTTCGGTAAACAAGATTATGTCGTAGCTGCTGCAGAGCGTCTCCGCCAGCTGCGTCAGTTCTTCTTTCGATGCAGCGTCGTATGCTTTCGTTTCCGCGTGGTTCAGCGTCCGGCCTGAGGCAAGCACATCCGGGCCGAACCGTTCCGCAGCGTATTCTTCCTGGCCGCTGAAAAGCGGTCCAATAATAAGAGTCATGCAAGGACCTCCGTAAGACGCTGGACGAGGACAATGACGAAGAGCATCCAGAACTCCGCTTTGGTCAGAAACCATCCGGCCAGGTCACCGGACAGGCCGTCGAATTTCCGGGTGCAAAGGATCCGGTAATGGACAAAGACCGCAAATGCAGAAAGGATGGCAGCCGCGCCGACCCACCGGCCAATGTACAGCATGATGGTACAGGCAGCAATGGCAAAAATCATCAGGAATGCAATGACAATGCGTTTGCCGGCGGTGTCCGAAAACTGTTTGGCCAGGCTGGACTTTTCCGCAACCGGGAATTCCACCACAGCCAGGCCGGACAGAGCGCGGGACAGTACGTAGGACGCGCCCAGGACCGCCGTGGAGCGCCAGTCAAAGTAGAACTGCGTCAGCAGTGCAAACGTGGCCAGAAACAGCGTGACAAGGCGGATGACGGCAAACGAGCCGACGTGCGGGTCCGCCAGAATGGCATACCGCTTTTCCTTGTCCGCATGCGAGGCCAGTGCATCGGCCGTGTCCGTGTAACCATCCAGATGGATGCCGCCGGTCAGAATGACCGGAAGCAGCGTAACGGCAGCGGCACACGAAAAGACATTGGCGTTCAGGCGGGAAAGAAGCCAGAGCAAACCCCAGAGGCAGAGCCCTGTGACCACGCCCACCAGCGGGAACGCCGCCATGGAATACTTCATGGTCTTTTCGTTCCACTTGGGCTGCGGGACCGGTATGGCGGAAAACATGCTGAATGCCACCAGAATGGCAGAAATGACGGTCATGCGGTGTTCCCTCCTTTGTAGATGAGCGGAAGCCCGGCCACAACCTCCGCAACGCGGTCCGCGCGGGCGGCCAGAGCCCGGTTCAGCTCTCCCATATACTTCAGATACGTCAGCGTATCCCCTTCATAGTCCGTGCCGCCGGCACCGACTTCGTTGGTGACAAGGACCAGGTTCAGGCACTGCGGAATCAGATGGTCTACGCCCCTCAAGATGGCAGAAACGGCATTCCGGCCGGCTCCGTCTGGATCATAGAGTTCGTTGGCCAGAAGGTTTCCCATACAGTCCAGCAGTACGTCAGAAGGATCCTCCAGTACAACACGGTCCAGGCCGGTGTAACACTCAATGGTGCGGAACGACCGGCCGGCGCGCGCTTCGCGGTGCTTTTGGATGCGCTGCTCAGACTCCCCGTCAGACGGATGGAGCGTGGCAATATACACGCGCGGGCCTTCGGAGGCCTTCAAAAGGCTCTGTTCCGCGTATTCGCTTTTCCCGGAGGCGGCGCCTCCAATGACCAGAGTTACCATGGGTGATACTGCGGAATTCCGCCCTCGTCGAACGTATAGGTCTTGTGGTAAACGGCCGCAGCCATCTTCAAGAGCGGAATGACGGCAACGGCGCCGGTACCCTCTCCAAGATGCAGGCCGGCTGCAATCAGCGGCTTCTTCCGAAGTTCCTGAAGGACCATGGCAGCCGCCGGCTCCGAGGAAACATGGCTGGCCAGAATGGACTTTTCGGCTGCCGGGCAGAGCCGTACGGCGCAAAGCGCGGCAACGGAGCTGATGAGCCCGTCCATAAGGACCGGAATCTGATAAATGGCGCCGCCCAGGAAGACCCCGCACAGTCCGGCAATGTCCAGTCCGCCGACTTTGGACAGCACGTCAATGGGGTCGTACGGTATGGGCTCATTGAGCGCTATGGAGTTCCGGATAACTTCGGTTTTGTGCTGAAGGGCTGAATCGCCCAGGCCGGCTCCCCGACCGGTTACGGCAGAGGGATCCTGTCCCAAAAGAACCGAGGTGACCGCCGCAGAGGTCGTGGTGTTGCCAATGCCCATTTCCCCGGCAGCCAGCAGCGTATAGCCGGCTCCCTTCTGCTCCTTGACCAGGCGGATGCCGGTCAAAATTGCCGAGACGGTTTCCTGCCGGGTCATGGCAATGCCTTTGGCAATGTTTCCGGTGCCGTTGGTAATGCGCCGGTCCAGCACCTTCGGGTTGCCGGGATAGTCCAGAATGCCGAGGTCCACGGGCACGACGGTACAGCCGGTGGTTTCCGCCATCCGGCAGACCGAGGTGGTCCCTTGGGCCAACTGATTTGCAACTTTTGCGGTGACCTCACTCCCCGTCTGGCTGACGCCCTCGGCCGTTACGCCGTTGTCGGCACAGAGTACGAGAACCGCACTCCTGGAGAAGTCAAACTCGTCCGAGCCGGTAAGGGCCGCAATCTGGATCAGGTCCTCTTCCAGCGCGCCGAGGCTGCCGAGCGGCTTGGCACAGAGGTCCCAGTGTGTCAGGGCCAGCTCCCGTGCGGTTTCGTTCGGCGGTGTCACCATGGACAGCAAATACTGCAATTTCATTTCCTGTTCATTCATGGAAATAATACCTGGCTTTCTCAATAAAAGCTTTTAGAAGCGCCGGATGGCCGGCGTAATAGATGTGTTCAAACGCGGCAAACAGTGTTGCGGTCTGGAAGCCGGTGTCCCAGTTCCGGCCGCTGACGGGTTTGACCGCGTGCAGGTCCGTTCCCGTCTCCGTGGTGTCCCAGTAGTGGAACGAATGCACCGGGACGGATTCCCCGGCGTTGAGGAGCAGGCCGTCGGTTTTGGCCGTCAGTTCCGCGTAGCCGAACCGGACCGGTTTCCCGGCATTCTCGGCCGAACCCGGCAGAACGCCTGCCATGGCAAAGGCATTCCCGTCCGGGTCGGACAGCGCCGTGCCCAGGTAAAGGAATCCGCCACATTCGGCAATGGTGGGCATGCCCCTCGCAATGCTGTCCGCAAGTCCGGCTTTCAGGGCCGTATTCGCGGAAAGTTCTTTGACATGGAGCTCCGGATATCCGCCGGGAATATAGAGACCGGAAAGGCCTTCCGGCAGATGGGAGTCCTGCAGCGGGCTGAAGAACACCGGCTCTGCTCCGGCTTCGCGGAATGCATCCAGCGTCTCCGGGTACAGGAAGCAGAAGGCATTGTCATAGGCAACGCCAATGCGGACCGGCAAAACAGGACCGTTCGCGTTGTCCTTTGCAACGTCAGCTTCCTCAGAAGTAACATCGGCTTCCGCAGAGCACGCCGGTTTGTTCTCCCCGGCAAAGACGGCGGCAAAGCGCTTCCAGTCCAGGGTTTCGGCCAGCGTGTCCGTCAGACAGTCCAGAATGCGCTGCAGTCCGGCCAGTTCTCCGGCCGTCTGAAGCCCCAGGTGGCGGGACGGAATCTGTGCCTCCGGCAGGTGCGGAAGATATCCGACAACCGGAAGGCCCAATGCCTGTTCCAGCACCGGCGCCAGACGACGGTATTCATCGGGTCCGCAGGGGTTCAGGAACAGCGCGGCAATATGCTTTGTTTCTTCTTTGGCGATGAAGTTCCGTACGGTATCAACAAAATCTTCGGTCTCCGACGGATTGACGGTCAGCAGGACCGGCAGGTCCAGCACCTTCGCCAGATGCGATGCGCTGGCCTCCGGCGTGGCGCCGACGCCGTCGTAGTAACCCATGACGCCTTCGGTCACGCAGGCGCCGCGGCCGGCGGAATACCGGGCATACGAATGCCGGACGTAGGATTCCTCCGAAAGGTATAAGTCCAGGTTGTGGCTCGGAATGCCGAGCGCGGACCGGTGGAACATGGGGTCTATGTAATCCGGACCGCATTTAAATGCACAGGGGTCCAGGCCCTTCCGTTTCAGAAGGGACAGCAGTGAACAGGTCAGGGTCGTCTTCCCGGCACCGGAGTGCATGGCGGCAACAAGTAAGCGGATCATGAGCAGTTCCCCGCAATGAGGAAGACCGGGTTCTGCGGCTTCAGCATATGGGAGGAACCCAGTTTGGCAGATTCGGAAACGGAAATCTGTGTGATATCCGCCTTTATGCCGAGTTCGGCAAAGGCCGACACAGCAAGATTCAAGGTCTCCAGCGTAACGGCATTCAGACAGATCCGGGCCGTCGGGTTGCGTTCCAGAACGGTCTTCAGAATGTCCGTCAGCTGTCCTTTGGTACCGCCGATGAAGACGGCGTCCGGATCCGGCAGCCCGTTCAGTACGTCCGGCGCCTCCCCTTCCTGAACATGGAAATTGTAGGCACCGAAGTGTTCCCGGTTCTGCAGGCTCAGTTCCACCGCGTCATGGTTGCTGTCGACGCCGTAGACATGTCCGGGGAATGCGGCGCGGGCCAGTTCAATGCTGACGCTGCCGGTCCCGCAGCCCACGTCCCAGACGGTTTCGCCGGGGACCGGGTTCAGACGGCTGACGACCGCCGCACGGACCAGCTGTTTTGTCATGGGCACTTTGGCTCGGACAAACGCGCTGTCCGGAATGTGGATGCCCTTGTGGTCCGGCTGTTTAGCCGGTTCCACCAGCAGTACATTGAGCGGAGAGAATTTTTTCTTTGCAAAGGCTTTCACTGTGCCGGTTTTCAGGGCTTCGTCCGGATACGACAGGTTTTCCCCGACCACCGCCGGAAGGTCCCCGAGTCCAGCATCCAGCAAAATGCGGCACAGATCGGCCGGTAACAGTTTTCCGCCGGTCAGGAATGCAGTCGGTTTGCCCTTCATGACTTCGGCAACCGGGTCACAGGATACGCCGTGCGCCGAGACAAGGTTCCAGTCCTGCCAGGGCCGTCCCAGGCGGGCAGCTAGCATCTGGACGCTGGAGACCCCGGGATAAACCGTGAATTCCACGCCTTTGTCCCGCAGAAGGTCAATGAGAGGCCGTGCGCCGGAGTAAAAGCCGGTGTCTCCGCTGTAGAGGACGGCCGGTTTCCGGGCGTGGGTCTCTTCCAGCGCGTCCCAGATTTCCGACGTCTTCTTGCAGGGTATGCGGCTGGACGTAAAGCTGCCGGGCAGGTCATTCAGAAGGCGCTCCGCCCCGAGAATGAGGTCCGCTGCCGACAGCGCTGCCACCGCGTCACAGGTTATTCCGGCGACGGTGCCGCCGCCCATGGCAATGAGAGTAACCATCATAGGAATTCTCCTCACTTTGCGTTCGTAAGTTCCGCTTTCAGGGCCTCCATGGACTCCCCGTCTTCGTTGGGGCCCTGCAGGACGATCAGGGTAATGCCGGCCTCATCGGCCGCTTCCGCTTTCTCCGGGAACCCTCCGGTTATTCCGCCGTCTTTGGTCACCAGAAAACGGATGTCAAACTGGCGGATCAGCGCCAGGTTCAGTTCTTTGGTAAAGGGGCCCTGCATGGCAATGATATTCCGGCGCAGAACGCCCTGGTCCATGCAGCCTTGCAGGTTCTCCGCCGAGGGAAGGATCCGCGGGAACAAGCGGTCCCGGTCAAGGGCCGCAAACGCGCTCAGTTCTTTGGAACCGGTGGTAAGAAGGATGTTCCCTTCGGTCCCGGCCAAATACGCTGCCGCAGCCTCGGCAGATGGAACCAGCTTGGCGGAAGCGGGAAGTTTACTGGGTTCCCGTTTTAACCGGCGATACGGCACTTCAGCAATATCAGCAGCCTTCCGGATGTTGGCAGTGGCTTCTACGGCATACGGATGCGTGGCGTCCACGCAGCAGTCCGCGCCGCGCAGGACCGCGGCCATTTCTTCGGCCGTCATCCGGCCGCTGAGGACTTCCATGCCGGGAGCCGTTCCCTGTTCTTCGCGGCCGTATTCCGTTGCCACACAGACGGTGACCGGAAGTCCCTGTGCAGCCAGGGCATAGGACAGTTCCCGTCCTTCGGTGGTCCCGGAGAAAATGACGATGCTCAAATCCGATACCCCCTGGGTGTCACCATACGGTCCCCGATTTGTTTGGTCGTAGAGGTGCCGATGAATACCGTGGTAAACATGTCGGCTTCAAAGTGTTCCAGTTCCTGCAGGGAGCAGATTCCGAAGGATTCGCCGTCCCGCCCAATCTGACGGACCCAGCCGCAGACGGTGTCCGGATTCTTGCCGGCATCCAGGAGGATGCGGCAGGCTCTCTGCAGATAGTCTTTGCGCTTATGCGATGCCGGATTGTACAGGACCGCTGCAAAGTCACCGGCCACCGTTGCCTGCAGACGTTTCTCAATGACTTCAAACGGGGTCAGCAGATCCGATAAGGAAATAATGCAGAAGTCATGGCCGAGCGGCGCGCCGAGGACCGCAGCACCCGAGGATGCCGCCGTAATGCCGGCCACAATTTCAATGTCCGCATCCGGGTAGTCCGGCGCCAGTTCCAGGACGGGCGAGGCCATTCCGTAGACGCCGGAATCGCCCGAGCAGATGAGAGAAGTCGTTATGCCGCTCTGTGCGGCCTCCAGAGCCTTTTTGCACCGTTCGGTCTCCCCGGTCATGGGCGTCTGGAAAAACTCCTTGTCCGGGAACGTGTCCGCAATGAGCGCAATGTACTTGGTATAACCGCAGATGAGCTGGCTCTGTTCCAGCGCCTGACGGGCATGTTCAGTCAGGAATTCCGGATTTCCGGGTCCCAGGCCGACGACAAATAACTTATTCACGGAAACACTTCCAATCCGGCTGGTAGTCGTGAGCACTCACAGCCATAGTAATGTTGGGGTAAGACGTTTTCGGCACAAGCAGGGTCCCGCCGGACGCCAGTACGGAGCTGCGTTCGCAGACGTTTCCGGTGCCGGTGGTCTGCCGGACAAAGTCGGAGTCCGAGAAGGGTCCTTCCAGAGACTCCAGCTCCTCGGCGGAATAGGTGTACAGTGGCAGCCGATGGTTCTCACAGAACTGCAGGAGTCCGGGTTCGTCCCGCTTCAGGTCAATGCTGGACACGGCAAGGAATGCCGACGGCTGAAGATGATGTTCCTTTGTCAGGGTCTGAAATGCCGCTTCCAGTTCCTCGGCAGAGACGCCGCGTTTGCAGCCGACGCCCAGGATCAGGATCCGGGGAACGACGGACAGAGAAGGACCGGTATTCCCGGTGTGAATGCCGAAGGATATGTCAAAGGGCGGCTCCTTTGTCAGGACGACACCCTTGGGCGGGTCCCCTTCCAAATCATACTCGGAGCACATGCGGACGGACTGCCCGGCCAGCAGTGCGCCGGAAACCGTTTTGATCCACTCCGGATTCGGAATGACAGCGTTCTGCACGCGGGCCCAGTCGTCCACGGCAAAGACGCCGTTCCGGTCGGTTGCGGTGGTGACGACGGCAATGGCGTTCAAATACGAAGCCAATTTTCGTGCCAGTTCATGGGCACCGCCGAGATGCCCGGAGAGAATGGGAACGACAAAGTCCCCGCACTCATCCACAACCACAACGGCCGGGTCCGTGGTTTTACTGTTCAGTACCGGCGCAATGGCACGAACGGCAATACCGATGGCCCCGACAAACACCAGTGCATTGCCGGAGCGAAAGTATTCTTCGGTAAACGAGGACAGCGACAGATCTTCCTTGCAGCGGAACGCCGTGCCGGAAAACCCGTCGGCAATGCGCTGTGCCAACCGGCTGCCCTGGTCCGAAAAACTCAGGCAGTACAGGTTCATTTCGACTCCCCTTCCCGGAACGCCGTGGTAAATGCGGGGTCGTACAGTTTGCTGCGCTCATACTCGGCTGCAGGGCCTTTCAGGAAGTCTCCAATGAGCAGGAGAGCGGTGTTTTTAATGCCGTTTTCTTTGGCGGTCTTCGCAAGCGTGCCAACGGTGCAGTGAAGGATCTTTTCCTCCGGCCATGTGGCTTTGAAGACAATGGCGGCGGGCGTCTCTTCCGTGTAGGCGCCGCGCAGCAGTTCCGCCTGGACCTCTTCGGTCAGAGAGGCGGACAGGAACAGGACCATGGTGGACCCATGCGCTGCCAGTTTGGCAAGCTGTTCCTTCTCCGGCACTTTGGTGCGGCCCTCCATGCGGGTAATAATGACCGTCTGGGAAATGCCGGGCAAGGTGTACTCCGCGTTGAGCGCCGCTGCGGCGCCGAAGAACGAGGAGACGCCGGGTACGCTTTCATAGCGGATGCCGTCCTGGTCCAGTGCGTCCATCTGTTCCCGGCCCGCGCCGTAAATGCTCTGGTCTCCGGTGTGCAGACGAACCGTCATTTTCCCGTTCCGTTCCATTTCCCGGAATACGGACAGGACTTGTTCCAGTGTCATTTCGGCACTGTTGTAGATGGTGCAGTCCGGTTTCGCCAGACCGAGAAGAGCCGGATTGACGAGACTGCCGGCATAGATGATGCAGTCCGCCTGGCCCAGAAGCCGGGACCCCCGGACGGTAATTAAGTCGGATGCGCCGGGACCGGCGCCGATAAAGTAAATCATAGCGACTCCCTGACAATTAGTGTCACAATGTATCCCAAATCTGCGGCGTCTTCCGGAGTGGGCGCGTGAAGGATCTTTTCCTCCGGCAGGCCGCAGTTCTCAACAAGTGAAGTGTTGTTCAGCAGATCCAGTTCCGACAGCGCTTCCAGAA
>ONLO01000173.1 GCA_900318715.1 uncultured Eubacteriales bacterium
CCTTCAGCGGGTTTACTTCAACGGACATTGCGACGCGGTCTGGGAATGGCCCGTCAACTACAAATACGGCGGTGTGGCCTTTGAGCTTCATATGATTATTTCCGCCGTCGGTGCGGCCTTTTATCTGATCCTTTCGGTCATTGCCGCGGCCGTCAGCGGCCCGTTCGGCCTGGTTGCATCACATCACTGGTACTTCATTGCAGCGCTCATCGGCCTTCTGTTTGTTCCGTTCTTTGTCGGCATGTTCTTCATGTGGGACCGCCACCGCATTGTGGACGGCGCCAACGACAACCTCTCCGGATGCTACATGGGTCTGACCATTCTCCGGGAGCTGAAGGAAAAGGGCATTGACCTGGAACACACCGAGGTCGGCGTCATCATCTGCGGATCGGAAGAGGCCGGCCTGCGCGGCTCCAAAGCCTGGGCGGAACAGCATCAGGAGGAATTCGACGACATTCCAACCTATATTTATTCGTATGACACTATTCACAACCCGAAATGGCTCATGGCCAACTACCGTGACCTGAACGGTACGGTGAAAACCGATCAGGAACTGAACAACCTCTTCCTGAAGTGCGCAGAGGAACTGGGCATTCCTTGCCGGAAGGGCTGGGTCCCGCCGCTCGGCGGCGCAACGGACGCAGCGGCCTTTACACAGGGCGGGTTCCGCTCCGGCGGAATTACCGGACTTGACCATAAACTGGAGGACTACTACCACACCAGAAGAGATACCTGTGACAACATGAACCCCCAGGGTCTGGCGGACTGCTACGCCATCAGTGTCAAAGTTTTGGAGAAAATTGAGAACGGCGCCATGGATGGTCGTTAAAAATTTAGAACGGAGACGAAATTTTTTGGTTTTCGCCTTGCACGCTTCATTCAATTGAATTACAATAAGGGCATAGACACCAGAAAAGCTGGTGCTGTGCCCTTTGTTTTTATACAAATTGGTGAACAGTGGATAAACATTTAATGTTTTGTCATAAGGAGGAAAGAAAAATGAAATTGCAAAAACTCATTGACCGCAAAGATGCTGTTGGCGAATGGATCATTGAAGACATTACCCACATCTGCAAAGACTTTGAGAAGAGAGACCCCGGCTCAAAAGGGGAGCTTCAGGCTGCTGAGTACTATGCAGAGCTCTTGAAGAGCTACGGCTGTGAGGACGTAAAAATTGAGTCCTTCAAGGAGAATCCCGCTTCCTTCATGGGCTGGATCTACATTGCTGTAGCCCTTGGCCTCGTCGCCATTCTGGAGTACTTCTTTGCACCTGTTATATCCATTATTCTGATTGCACTGGCGCTTTGTATTGCGCTGCTTCAGTTCGGCATTTACAAGAAACTCGTGGACTTCCTGTTCCCGGAGAAGATCGGCCACAACGTTTCTGCCGTCTATAAACCGACCGGAGAGGTCAAGCGCCGCATTGCGTTCAACGGCCATCTGGACGCAGCCTGGGAGTGGCCCGTCAATTACAAGTTCGGCGGCGTCGGTTTTGAGTCCCATGCCATCTTAGGCTTTGGAACTCTGTTCTTCTTCCTGGTCATCTCCATCCTCCGTATTGTCAAACACGGTGCATTTGGTATGGTCCCGGACGGTTCCGCTCTTCTGAAAATTGGTATCTGGGGTGCCGTCATCTGTGTTCCGCTGCTCATCAGCGCCTGCTTCCTCTGGAACGAAAGACGCATTGTGGACGGTGCCAACGACAACCTGACCGGCTGTGAAATGGGCGTTGCTCTGGTCAAAGAGCTCAGCGAAGCCGGCATCCGTCTGGAGAACACCGAAATTGTGGTTCTTCTTACCGGTTCCGAAGAAGCCGGTCTTCGCGGCGCCAAGGCGTGGTCCGAAGCCCATGCCGGCGAATGGGACGACGTTCCGTCCTTCATTTATTCCTACGACACCATACATGACCCGAAACAGCTCATGGTCAACTACCGTGACCTGAACGGTACGGTCAAAGTCGACAAAGACGTTTCAGACCTCTTCCTGGAAGCCGCCAATGAACTTGGCATCTTCTGCAAGAAGGGCTGGGTCCCGCCCATGGGCGGTGCAACGGACAACGCGGCTTTTGCGCAGGGCGGTTTCCGTTCCACCGGTATTACCGGACTCAACCACAAACTGGAGAGTTATTATCATACCCGCAAGGACTCCTATGATAACCTGAATCTCCGCGGTATTGCCGACAGTTATGCCGTAACGGTCAAGACGCTGGAACTGTTTGACGAAGGTGCCAAACAGTAAACCAATGGAAAACAGCTTCCGAACCAAATAAAAATTGCCGCTCAGAAATGAGCGGCAATTTTTTATGGTTTTTGAAATCAGTCTTCGTCGGCAATCTTGGAATACTTCATGACGTAGACGGTGCGGTCCAGGAAGCGGCCAATGTATTTCAAGGTATCCGCGTCACCCGTAAGGGCGGCATACATAGAGGCTTTGCATTCCTTTTCCAGTACCAGTTCCACGGCGCCGGCATTGTCGTCCGTGTTCCCGGTGCAGAGAGCACCGTAACCGGCCAGGAAGATGGCGCTGTTACTGCCGATGGCACTGGCAATCATCTTGGCCGAACGATCGGAGCAGTCCCAGCTGAGGCAGGGGACCTTCTTGCCGGCAATCTGGGCAAAGTCGTCCAGATACGGCGTCTCGTCCTGTCCCATCTTGCTGACGGCAACGGTTTCCGGATCCGCACGATGATGGATATAACGGACGTCGGATTTCCGGTAGATGGCCGCGTGCAGCAGGGACGCAAGGGGAGCGTCGCCCGTCGGCGTTGTGCCGCTGAGGACGCTGCAGTCATAGACGGAGCCGTCCTTCATGGCCAGCGTAAAACGGGTGCCTTTGCGGAC
>ONLO01000175.1 GCA_900318715.1 uncultured Eubacteriales bacterium
CCATGCGGCCGAGCTGACCGCCGTGGTCACCCATGACCACCCGGAGGGCATCAAGGGCGCACAGGCCGTTGCAGCGGCCATCTTCCTGTCCCGCGCCCGCATGAACAAAGATGACATGCGTGCGTACCTTGCCAAAGAGTTCGGCTACGACCTGTACCGGACCCTCGACGAAATCCGTCCGGACTACCATATGGATGAGACCTGCCAGGGCTCCGTGCCGGAAGCCATCCTGGCCTTCCTGGAAGGGCAGGGGTATGTGGATGTCGTCCGCAAAGCCGTTTCCATCGGCGGCGACAGCGACACCATTGCCTGCATTGCCGGCAGCATTGCCGAGGCCTACTACGGCATGCCGGAGCACGTGGAGAAAATGGCGTTCCAGCATATTCCGCCGGAATTCCGTGCGGTGGTCTACCGCTTCCGGGAATTCTACCGGGAACACTCCGGCCGTCCGCTGCCGGGCTGGGAGAGCGCCGTCTATCCGGACGCGGAACAGACCCTGAAAGCCCTGACGGCGCTGGAACTCTCCATTTCGGACTTCTACATAAAGTCCGGGCAGGGGAACAACGACCCGAACAACGTACTGGATGAACTCCTGAAGCTGATGGAGCACGGCGCATCCATTCTGGTGCCGGTGGACAAGGCCCCGAAATTCCGCGGGACCGGGGACCGGGATGAGAACGTCAATATGCTCTGCATCCAGGACACGGCCGGGAACGTCCTGCTTCCGGCCTTCACGTCCCGCAAGGAACTCGGCACCATGGAGAGCAATGAAATTATCTTCTCGTCGCTTTCCGATGTCATTGAGACCGCCTATGCCGCGGACAACGTGTTTGGCGTCATTCTGAACCCATTCGGGCAAAATTTTATGATGGACCAGCACACGCTGGAATTCCTCATGGCCCGCCAAAGCATTAATAAAAAGGATCCTGATTAATCAGGATCCTTTTTCTTTTGCAATGTCTTTCCGTAGCTTCGGGTGCAGGATGGCGTTCAGCGGCCGGGCAAAGACCGGGTGGGACAGAAGCACCACCAGGACCGACGACAGCAGGACGGCAAAGACGACCCACAGCGCCAGATTATGGCTGACCGCAGTCTGAATGGCCGGAATCATGCAGATGATGTAGAGGATGGGCAGATGCCAGAAGTAGATGGACAGGGTCTGGCTGCCCATGGACGAAAGGTACGGAATGTGTTTGTCCGGAATAATGCTGAACACGGCAAGCGTCAGGAGGACGGCCACCGCGTACCAGATGAGCCGGGCAAGGCCCAGAACGGGCTGCCAGCTGAACGGCAGGGCGGAGTACGGGTTCTGCGCCGTCACCAGCGTCCGGAACCAGTAAACCTGTTTGGTGAACACCAGACAGACGGCCGCAAACAGGAGCAGCACGCCCAGAGAGGCCAGCCGCACGTTCTTCCGGCTCAGGACCGTTTCCAGTTTCTCCCGGTCCCAGGTGACACCCAGATAGAAGAACGGGAACAGGACAATGGTGCGGGAGAGGGCGTAGTCCGAGCCGATGCTGTTGTCGTAGCCGGCAATAATGGCCAGCAGGACCGACACGGTCAGCACGTATTTGGGGTCGAGGTTCCGCAGCAGCCAGGCAATGATGATGAACGCTGCCAGGACGAACAGATACCAGCTGATGTTGTTCTGCCCCGAGAGGTCGACCCGCCGGCTCCGGTCAAAGAGGTAGATGCTGAGGAACCGGTAGAAGTTCAGAAAGACGCCGAGAACGGCATAGGGGACCACTTTCCGGAGGTTCAGCCGGTCCGACAGCACGGTGCGCTTTGCAAACAGCCCGGAGACCATGAGAAAGGCCGGCATATGGAAGGTGTAGATGAACATGAACAGCGCCCGTACGGCGCGGTAGGGGTCCGTAAAGCGGTCACAGACGTGGCCGAGGACGACCAGGAAAATGAGGAGCAGCTTGACGTTGTCCCATTTGGCGATTCGCTTCTTTTCCATATCCTCAACCGTCCTTCCGCTCCGACATGCTTGCAATGGTCCGCCGGAACATATCTTCCAGACCGACGGAGGGCTTCCAGCCGAGGGACTCCAGCTTGGAGGGGTCCAGGCGGATGATCATTTCCGGGTTGTACCCGAAGGAGCCGAGATTCTCCGGAACTTCGACCCGGACGGAGACACCG
>ONLO01000176.1 GCA_900318715.1 uncultured Eubacteriales bacterium
GGCCCGCGGTTTGCGGACCGGTCCTTTTCGTACTTTTCCCTTGACCCTTCCGGCCTTCCGTTGTAATCTTATAGGAGACCAAACACTATATATAGAAAAATATATAGATATTTAAAGGGTGGGAAACCAATTTATGGAACTGAACGGAAAACGGGTACTGGTGGTCGGCCTTGCCAAGAGCGGTATGGCGGCCATCCGTCTGCTGCACGAATTCGGCGCGGTCATTACGCTGTCGGAGGCCCGGGCGCGGGACCAGATCAACGAGCTGGACCAGCTGAATGCGTACGGGGTCACCGTCTGCGGACAGCAGCCGGAGGACGCCCGGCAGGGGTTCGACCTCTGCATTAAGAACCCGGGCGTTCCGGAAAGCAACCCGTTTATTCAGGCGCTGCGGGCCGAAGGCGTGCCGGTCATAACCGAAATTGAACTGGCGTTCCAGCTGGCAAAGCCCCAGCATTACCTTGCCATAACCGGCTCCAACGGCAAGACGACCACCGCCACTCTGTGCTACGAGGTCATCCGTGCCGCGTACCCGGAGAAGACGCATCTCTGCGGCAACATTGGTACGCCGCTCTGTGACGTCATCCTGGACGAAAACCTTCTGAACGAAGAGGGCCATTACATTGTCCTGGAGGTCTCGAACTTCCAGCTCATCAACATAGACCGGTTCCGCCCTGAGGCGGCCACCATCATCAACCTGTCGCCGGACCACCTGGACGTCATGGGCTCGCTGGAGGCCTATTACAAGTCCAAGACCGAGGTGTACCGCAATATGGAAGGGGACGACTTCTTCCTGATCAACGCGGACGACCCCGTCCTGGCGGAGTACCTGGAGAAGTATCCGGTACGCTGCAAAACGGCTGCCTTCAGCCTGGAACGTGCGGATACGGAAGTGTGTCTTCGGAATGAGAACATCTGCATCGCCGGAGAAGATGTGGTTCCTCTGTCCGACATCCATGTCGTCGGGCGGCACAACCAGCAGAACGTCATGGTGGCGGCCAGCCTGGCCAAATACTGCGGCGTCCCGAACGAGACCATCCGCAAGGCGGTCTCGGAATTCAAGGGCGTGGAGCACCGCATTGAATACGTGCGGGAGTGGAACGGCGTAAAGTTCTACAACGACTCGAAGGGCACCAACACGGATGCCACGGTCACGGCGCTGAAGGCGTTTGACAAGGGTGTCATCCTGTTAGCCGGCGGCTTTGAAAAGGGCCTGCCCATGGACGACGTCAAGGCGCACATGGGCTGTGTGAAGCAGCTCATCGGCTACGGCGCCTGCGGCCCGCGCATTGTGAGGGAAACGGTCGGGGACAAAGGCATTGTTGTCACGACACTGGACGAAGCGTTGGCGGAGGCAGTAAAGATTGCCGAACCGGGCGATGTAGTCCTTCTCTCACCGACCACCAGCTCTTTTGACCAGTTCCGGAATATGGAAGAGCGCGGCGAGCACTTCAAGGAGCTCGTGAACGCGCTGTAAGGAAGGCAGTATGGACAAAAACAGTTACATTGGCGTCTTTGACTCCGGCGTCGGCGGCCTGACGGTTGCCAAGGGAATCATGGACCGCCTGCCGAATGAGAATATCATCTACTTCGGGGACACGGCGCACGTGCCGTACGGCACGCGTTCGAAGCGCCAGATTACCCGCTACGTGCTGGACGACGTGGCATTCCTGCGGCAGTACGACATTAAAGCCGTCGTCATTGCCTGCAACACGGCGGACTCCACGGCGCGCGAAAAGGTGGAGGAGACGTATCCGGACCTGCCGGTCTTCGGCGTGGTCCACCCGGCGTCCGAACAGGCGGCCCGTGCCACGAAGAACAACAAGATCGGCGTCATTGCCACGAAGGCCACGGCCAACAGCCAGGCCTATGACAAGGCCATTGCGGAAATAAATCCGGAGGCCACGGTCATTGACGTGGGGTGCCCGCTGCTCGTGCCGCTCGTGGAGAACGGACGGTTCAAGAAGGGAGACCTCATTCCCGAGACGGTGGTCCGGGAGTACCTGGACCCGCTGGTGGCACAGGGCATTGACACGCTCATCCTCGGCTGCACGCACTATCCGCTGCTGACTGCCATTATTGCGGAAGCGTATCCGCAGCTGACCATCATCAGTTCGTCGGACGCCGCGGCCCGGGCGCTGCGGGAAGGACTGCAGAAGACGGATATGCTCAGTGACACCCCGGGCGGGGACCACAAGTACTTCGTCAGTGACGACGCGGCCCTGGTGGAAGGCATTGCCCACTACTTCATGGGCAAGGAGCTGGACGGCAAGGTGGAGCAGATTTCCGTCGGCTGAACAACGAATGAAAAAAGGCACTGCAGATGCAGTGCCTTTTCTTTTTGTTAGTGCTATTTTTCCGGCTGGCTTTGTGGAACGGCGGGCCGGAAGCCGCCCTTCTTCAGGATGATGAGCACCGGAATAATGGTGAAGGCGGCGGTAATGGCGGCGGACAGGAACATGACCGAGGTGGGCACGGCCTGTGAGACGCCGTAGTCGTCTAAGTACGTGGCGCCGGAGTGCAGGATGGCGCTGCGGCCAATCAGCGGTCCAATGACCATGGGCAGCATGACCATGAAGATCATGCGGATGCCCTGGAAGAGGCCGGCCTGTTTCGGCGGCGTGAAGTCCCGGATGGCGGCGTTCAGCATAATGCCGATGGTAAGGTATCCAATGGCCGTCGGGACCACGCCGATGAGGAGCAGGGTCAGGTCATGGGCAAAGTACAGGATGGTCAGCCCGATGACGAGCAGGGCCACGACCGGCACAATGAAGCGGTCCTTGCCGTACCGGTCAATGAGTTTGCCAATGCCGAGTACGCCCAGGACGGCCACGACCAGTCCCAGGACGGCCACAATAATGAGGGCCGGGGTAATGGCCATGCTGCCGCCGGCGAAGAACTGGTCCGGGCTGTGCTCCAGGTAGATGATGAGGTAGGGGAAGAACACCTGCACGGCAATGGAGTAAATGCAGATGGCGGCTAGCGTCAGATAGAGTTTGGCGTTCTCCCGGATGACGGACGGCCGGAAGCCGTAGATTATGTCGGTGAAATACCCTTTGCCGGTGTTGCTCTTCACAGTTTTCGGCGAATCCTGCAGCGTGAACAGCCCGAGCAGGCCGCTGACGAAGACCACAATGCCGAGGATACGGAAGAAGAGAGCGTAGCTCTGCTGTTTGTCGTCTCCGGAAATGAGGAATCCGCCGAGGCCGAGCACCACACCGGTGGCGGCCAGCGGGAACAGGCTCAGGATGCTCTCCGCCGAGGCCCGGTTGTGTTCGTTGGTGGAGTCTGTGACCCAGGCGTTGAAGTTGGCGTCATTGGCCGTGGAGCCGGCAAAGGTCATGACGCAGTCGAGGACAATGACGGTCCATACGGTGACGGTCAGAATCCGGACCGGGTCGGTCAGGCCGAAGATCTGCGCGGTCGTGTCCCGGCTGACGAACCCGAAGAGGGCAATGATGACGCCCCAGATGAGGTACCCAATGGAAATGAACTTCTTCCGGGTGCCGATCCGGTCACTGAGGGTCCCCATGAGGAACGTGGTGACCGCCGCGGTAATGGCGGAGTAGGCCACCATTTTGCTGACGGCGTCAATGACGTTGATGGACCCGTTTACAGCCTCCTGGCTGGCGCCGATGTAGATGGCGTTGTAGAGAAACGTGTTAAAGTACATGTTCTCTATGATCCACGCAATCTGGCCGATGAAGCCAAAGAGGACCAGGTTGAAGGCGAACCGTCCGCCGAGGCGGCTGGCGGGTTCGGACACGGACTTTCTCATGCGGTCACATCCTTTCTTCAGATTTACAATAGCACAAAAAAAGGTGCCCGGAAAGGACACCTTTGGTTTCTTTATGGATTGTTTGAATTCAGTCAATGGTTTCGCCGGTGAGGAGGTTGTAGGCTTCCTTGTACTTGGCAATGGTCTTGTCAATGA
>ONLO01000160.1 GCA_900318715.1 uncultured Eubacteriales bacterium
CAGCTTGGCGCCGAGCGCCATGCCGACGGCCACGGAAAAGCCCTGGCCGAGGGAGCCGGTGCTCATGTCCACGCCGGGCGTCGACCGGCAGTTCGGATGGCCCTGCAGGTACGAGTCCGGTTTGCGGAGCGTGACAATGTCTTCGCGCGGAATGAACCCGCGTTCCGCCAGCGCGCCGTAGAGGGCCGGGGCCGCATGCCCCTTGGAGAGAACGAACCGGTCGCGGTCAGCCATTTCCGGGTTCTTCGGATCCACATTCAGTTTGTACATGTACAGGTATGCCATGATGTCCGCAATGGACAGGGAACCGCCCGGGTGACCGGACTTGGCAGCGTGGGTACCGGTGACCACATCCATGCGGATGCGGGCCGCAGACTGTGCCAGGCTGCGTTTCACGTTTGCTTCCATATTTTCCTCCGTTAAATGGGGCGCGTACGCTCCAGTTTTTCCAAAAATGTCCGGAAATACTCCGGAAGGTCCGCCGTAAACTCCAGGTACTCCCCGGTGCGCGGGTGCACGAAGCCGATGAGCCCGGCGTGCAGGCACTGGCCGTGCAGCTGGGTCGGCGTGTTCTTCGGTCCGTAGACCGGGTCCCCTGCCACGGGGTGGCCCAAAGATGCCAGATGCACCCGGATCTGATGCGTGCGCCCGGTCTCCAGGCGGCACTTGATGTACGTGTAGCCGGGGTACCGGTCCAGCACCTCGTAGTGCGTGACCGCCGGCCGGGAGTTCTTGTCCGTCACCGCCATTTTCTTGCGGTCTTTCGGGCTGCGGCCAATGGGCCGGTCCACCGTGCCGGTGTCCTCTTTGAGGTTGCCGTGCACCACGGCGCGGTATTCCCGCGTAAACGAGTGCTCTTTGATCTGCTCCGCCAGTGCGCGGTGCGCAACGTCGTTTTTGGCCACAATGAGGAGGCCGCTCGTGTCCTTGTCTATGCGATGCACAATGCCAGGACGTATGACACCGTTTATGCCGGACAGCTGGTCTTTGCAGTGAAAGAGAAGTGCGTTCACCAGCGTGCCGTCCGGGTTGCCCGGGGCCGGGTGAACGACCATACCCTTGGGCTTGTTGACGACCAGGAGGTCGTCGTCTTCGTAGACAATGTCCAGCGGAATGTCCTGCGGCTCCGCCTCCAGCGGTTCCGGTTCCGGAATGGTGACTTCCACCGTGTCTCCGGTCTTCACTTTGCAGCTCTTCCCCACCGGGTTCCCGTTGACCAGGACCAGGCCGTCCGCCAGCAGGTGCTGGACGGCGGACCGGGTGAGCCGGTCGTCCGCAGAGGACGCAGCTACGTCAATCCGGGCGCCGTTCTGAACCTCGGAGACCGTAAAAGTCAGGGTTTCTTCCGACGTCATGTCATTCATGGGAACCCTCCCGGAAAAGGTCAAAGAGTAAGGACACGATGAGTACTGCCGCACCTATGGTAACACAACAGTCGGCAAAGTTAAATACGGCAAACTTCATAAAAAGAACCTCTATAAAATCTACCACATAACCCCGGAAAATACGGTCGATCAGATTTCCCAGTCCTCCTGCAATAATCAGAATAAGGGCCCACTGTTCGGCCCGGCTGCTCAGTATTCGGTTTTCCGTCCCGGTGTTCCGCAGCCCCCGGACCAGCACAAACGCAGCTCCAAAAAGAATGGCTGCTGTAACCACAGACAGCAGCCATGTTTTGCCGGTAAAAAGGCTGAACGCGGCGCCCGTATTGGCAGCAAAGCGAAACTGAAGGAGGTCCGGCAGGACCGTCATCTTACTTCCGTCTGCCAAATGCGTCAGTACCAGGTACTTCGTCAGCTGATCCGCACCGACCAGAACGAGAATTACCGCAAAGGCAATTGGCACGTTCATTCTTCGCTCGTCTCCTTGAACAGACGGAGCTGCTGGTCGTCCGGTTCTTCATCGGTCAGATATACGTCGAGGTCGGCGTCGTCATCCTCCGCGTCCTCTTCGGCAAGGTCTTCCTCGTCGGCAAGGTCCTCGTCATCGGCGGGTTCCTCGTCGGACAGTTCTTCCTCCGCCAGTTCGTCCTCTTCCTGGTCCGCGTCCGTCAGGTACTCGTCCAGGTCGGCGAGTTCCAGGTCCTCGGGGTCGAGGTCCTCGTCCAGTTCGTCTTCGGGGAAGTCCTCTTCTTCGGGTTCTTCGTCGGACTCAAAGAGGTCGGAGGCGTCCTCGCCTTCCTCCTCTTCCGCAAAGTCCAGCGTATCTTCTTCGTTTTCAAATTCGTCGTCCGCATACTCGTCCAGTTCCACCTGGCTTAAGTCCTGGTCGGCCAGGTCGAACTCGTCAAAGTCCTCCCCTGCCACGGCGGCCGCTGCGGCCGCAATCTTCTTCTCTTCGGCCGTCCGGCGGACGTCTTCGCTGAAGTCCGGAGTGAACTCCAGGAGTTCCAGCTGCATGCGGTACGTGTCCATGAGGTCTTTGCGGACCTTGGCGGACTCCGCTTTAATGTGGTCCAGATACTCCTGTTCTCTGGCGGCTTTGTCCGTCAGGGCACCGACTTCCTCGTCGTACTTTCTCTGGGCCTCGGCGTCCAGCATTTCGGCGCGCTTCTGCGCGGCCTCCACAATGCGGTCCGCTTCCTTGCGGGCCTCTTCCAGCAGGAAGTCCGACCGCTCCTGCGCCTCTTTGAGGAGGGCGGTCTTGCGGGCCAGCAGACCCTCTTTCTCCTGGCGGAGACGCTCCTTGGTGGCCGTGACCTGTTTCTCGGCCTCCTTCTGGGCGTCCGTCAGAATGTTGCTCTTCATCCGCTGGGCTTCCAGGAGCGCGTTGCGGATGTTGTCTTCTTCCGTTTTGTATTCGGAGACTTTGTCCGCCAGAACGTTGAGCTTCTTGATGATTTCGGCGTTCTCCCGGAACATCTGCTCGTACGAGTCGTACACGGTCTCCATGAATTCGTCTACCTCAGAGGCTTTGTAAGCGTTGCGGCCGACGACCTGAAATTCGTATTTTTTCAGTTCTTTGGGTGTAAGCATAATAGGAACTCCCTGTCAGTAATCAAAAAGTATGGGCACGCCGCTAGTGGTGTGCCCATGTATGGTTTCAGGATTTAGCTCTGGAAGAACATGCCGTTGCTCTCGAGCTCGTCAAGCAGGTCACCGGTCACACTCACATTGTAAGGAGTAATGATGAAGGTGCTGTTGGCAACGCGCTTCAGCTGACCGGCGTTGGCATAGGCAACACCGCTCAGGAAGTCAATAAGGCGACGGGCTACGTCACGGTTGGCAGATTCCAGGTTGAGAACGACGGTGCGTTTCTCGTTGAGGTGATCCGCAATGGCACTGGCGTCATCAAAGCGCTCCGGCTTTGCCAGTACGACCTGAAGGGTCGTCTTGGACGGCATGGTGACGACGTTGCTGCGGCGCGGCGCGGCCTGGGCCTGCGGGGCCGGAGCCGGTTCACTGTAGCTCTGGGGAGCGGCCGGTGCACGCGGCGGGATATAATCCTCTTCCTCGTAGTCGTCGTAATCGTCTTCCATGACGTCGTCCGGATCTTCCGGTTCAAAGCCAGTAATTGTTTTGATTTTATCAAGAAAATTAGCCATTGGTTTTATCCTCCGTACTAGTAAGATCAGATGGTGTCAATACACCCGTGCTCCGAAAATGGAAGAGCCGACCCGAACAAGATTGGCGCCTTCCAGAATGGCGGGGACATAGTCCGCAGACATGCCCATTGACAGAATATTATTACATATATTATGGGGATTTTTTGACTTTATGTCAATATATAGTTTATTCATTTGTGAAAAATAACCACGAAGTACGTCTTCTTCTTCACAAATTGGTGGAACTGCCATAAGTCCGCGGATGGTGAGAGAGGGCAATTCTGCAATTTCGTCCACTGCGTCGGACACGGCGTCATACCGGAACCCGGACTTGGCCTCCTCTTCCCCAATGTTCACTTCCAGAAGGATGTCGGTGTTCACGCCGATCTTCTCCGACTGTTTGGAAATTTCCCGCGCCACCTTGAGGCTGTCGACCGACTGGATGGTGGACACTTCACCGACAATCTGACGGACCTTGTTGGTCTGCAGGTGGCCGATGAGATGGCAGTCCACCCCGTCCAGATGGAGCTCCGGCTTCTTGCCGAGGAACTCCTGCACGCGGTTTTCCCCGATGAGGTCCACACCGCAGTGGTCAATGGCGTAGTTGATGAAGTACGGCTCCACGGTCTTCGTGACCGCCATGAGCTTCACGTCCTCCGGGCGGCGGCCGCTCTGAATGGCGGCTTCCGCCACCTGGTCCCGTATGATTTTGAGGTTTTCTTCAATGGAGCTGCATCGCTCAGCGCGGTACTCAGCTAATGACTTTTCCGTCATACAGACCCTTGCCTCCCAAAATTACGTTGTCGTACACCGAGACGTACCCGGCTTCCTCATGCGGATTGCTCAGGACGAAGTCCTCGCCGTTGTAGATGACGTCCAGCTTGCGGAAACGGCACAGGTTGCCCTCTTTGACGAAGACGCCCTTGTCGCCCTTGGCGTTCACAATGATGGCGTCCGAGTTGACGCGGATGCCGTCGTAGGAGTGGATGACCAGCTGTGCGCTCTCCTTGCGGAGGGTGGCAATGCCGGAGTCCATGCGGTTGCACTTGAGCACAATGGCGGTGTCGTCGGACGACTTCTCGTTGCCCACGGAGTAGACCTTGGCCGGCAGCGAGCTGACCGCCGAGTACGGGAAATTGACTTTCACGGTGTCGCCGACGGCAAGGTCGCCGGCGCGGTTGGTGGGCACAATGCAGAGCATGTACCAGTCGAAGTCGGCAAAGACCTTTCCTATAATTCTGGGCGATTTGGCTTTTGGCTCACTGTCCAGGATCTTTTTGATCTGTTCCGCGGTCAGTTCCCGGACGCTGCCGTAGTCGACCGTGGTCTCGTAGCCGTCAATGGTGCTGCTGTAGTAGCCGGAGGTACGGGAGTTCAGGGAACTGTGTGTGGTTCCGGCCGCTTTGTAGGACTTGTACTTCTCGGTGAGTTGGGCAATCTTGGAATTTAAGTCCACCTCTTCGCCGGTGGCAATCTGTGTGGTAATGGCGTCGTCCCGGGCGTCGTAGATGCTGTCCTGGAGACCGGCCAGGTTCCCCGAGTCCACAATTTCGGCAATTCGGATGACGTCTCCGGAGACCTTGTCGTTCATGGCGCTGACGTCCACGGCGTAGCTGCTCTGCTGGCTGTTCAGCCGGCGGTAACGGGACAGGTCCTCGGAAATGCGGCTGAGCTCCGCGTAGTTGGACGCGGCGCTCTGGTTGGAGAACACGACCGCCACGGCTTCGCCCTTGGCCACGCGGGAACCGTCTTCAATGACCGAGATGAGGGTCCCCTTGCCGCTGCTCTTGATGGTGGTCTCGTTGCGCACGGCAAAGACCTCCGTTGCAACGCTGTCGTTGACGGTGGTGCTGTAGGCGAGCTGCGTGCTCACCGTGCTGTGCGTGACCAGGTACACCTGATAGGCTATGTAGAGAAGGATGAGCACTGCCGAGGCCAACAGTATGCCGCGCTTCAGCGCTTCCTTTTCCCGTGCGTTCATGGGGTTCCTCCTTTACCGGTCTCCGAAGAGCCCGGATGCCAGTACAATGCGTTCGGCCTCCGCCGCCACGGCGTCGGGCGAGCCGCACTCGTCAATGAAAATCCACGTAATGTCCGGTTCCCGGCGGAACCAGGTCAGCTGCCGCTTGGCGTACCGCCGGGTGGCGGTCTTCAGCTGGTCGAGACACGCGGACAGGGTCTCTTCCCCGCGCAGATACGGCAGGACTTCTTTTATGCCGATGGCCTGCGCGGCCGTTTCGCCCGGTGCGTGTTCCAGCAGTTCCGCCGCTTCGTCCAGAAGGCCTTGTTCCACCATCTGGTCGACCCGGCGGCCAATGCGGGCGTACAGGTAGTTCCGGTCTTTGGCGGTGAGGCCGATGATGAGCGGCCGGTAGCGGCTCGGGGTCTCCCGGGACCGGGCAATTTGATAACTCATAGTGTACCCTGTCAGCGTATAAACTTCAAGGGCGCGGATGACGCGGGACGCGTTGTTCGGATCCACCTTTTCCGCGTACTCCGGGTCAATGGTTTTGAGGCGCTCATAGAGGACCGGCAGACCCTGCTCGTCACACTCTTTCTGAAGGGCGGCGCGCACTTCCGTGTTGTCCCCAATGTCCAGCAGTTCAATGTTCTGCAGGACCGCGTCCAGGTAGAGGCCGGTGCCGCCGACCATGATGACCTGTTTGCCGCGGGCGCGGATGTCATCAATAATGGCGTCGGCCGCGGCTTTGTATTTGGCTACGCTGAACGTCTCCGACGGGTCCACGCAGTCAATCATATGGTGCGGGACGCCGTCCATTTCCTCCGGCGTCGGTTTGGCCGTGGCCACGTCCATGCCTTTGTAGAGCTGCATGGAGTCAAAGGACAGGACCTCGGCGTCAAAGCGTTTGGCCAGCGCCACGGCCAGCCCGGTCTTCCCGGTGGCCGTCGGCCCCGCAATGGCAAGGACCGGAATTTTCTCAGCGGCGTCTGTCATGTCA
Organism: uncultured Eubacteriales bacterium; assembly: GCA_900318715.1. Classification (GTDB taxonomy): domain Bacteria; phylum Bacillota; class Clostridia; order Oscillospirales; family Acutalibacteraceae; genus RUG420. The sequence goes on from ONLO01000160.1 coordinate 6,505, forward strand.
GTGGCCTTTCTGTTTGGCGTTCGGGTTCTTCCGGACTTTCTTTTTGTTGCCGTGCTCGTCCATAAGGATGGTGTTGTCCAGATGCGCTTCCAGGCTCCGGCGGACCGAGGCAATGTACTCGGCGTGGAGCTCTTTGCGCTCGTTGGCCTCCGCCTCCGTCAGACCTTCGTCGGTCTTCATCTTGCGGGCAAGTTCGTTGATGCGGTCAATCTTTTTCTGGTCCATGAAGGGGTCCCTTCTCTCCCGCTGCATGCAGGAGTACGTCTTTTTCGTTTGGGAGCGTTTCGTCCATGACCCGCTCCAGCAGGTCTTGCAAGGTCCGCCCGACGGCGGGGCCGTCAAAGCCCAGTGCCATGAGGTCCGTGCCGGAGACGGCAAGGTCCCGGATGCGGTAGGCCGGGCGTTCTTTCAGCAAGGTATCCAGCGCGGTGCGGATGG